>JAYEJJ010000301.1:0-8195 GCA_034660495.1 Thermodesulfobacteriota bacterium
CCTCAAAAATTCAGTTATAAAAATAACACCAGGATTGCAAATTGTCAATTTTGTGGATTTTGTGGATTTTAAGTTCAGAACTCCTGACCTCAGCTAATTTTGAATGCATAATCATTTTCTATATATAGTATTTTTTTTTTAAAAACAAAGACAATAAGCACAATATATGGTATTTGTCTGGTTTTTTTATGCATTTAAAATTACGATCCTAAATTTGAATATTTTCAGTTAAAACAATATATTAGGTTTGTGGTGTCAGGAGCTCTGAAGTTGGGTAACGATTTTCATTGATCATCCTTAAATGATGATACTGAGTTTATGCATGTTCCAATAACTAATGATTTAATTTTACTCTGACCCCAATTCTCAAATAACTAATGATTTAATTTTACTCTGACCCCAATTCTCCAATTCTCCTAAACCCCCTATACGGCAATCTCCTGCACATACCGCCTGAGCCCGATCTCCATGCTCTTGCCCTGCAGCTTGTACTCGGCCCGGGTGGGGTTGTAATACAGGTAGTTGTTGCGCACCAGGTTGTTCAGCTCTTCCACAAGAGCTTCTCGGTTCGGATAATGCCCCTGCTCTAAAAGACGCCGGAGGTGATGCTCTTTCACAAAACCCTTTTCTTGTACATAAGTATTAATCTCTCGTAAAAGCTCTGTTTTGACGTCGTCCAAGCCAGCATACTCCTCGAAGTAGCTCCTGGCCTGGAGGAGATAGGGCTCAATTACTTTTTCCAGGCCCCGGTCCTCCACCCGGCCGTCCCGGCAGACTCGTAAAAGTCGCCCCAGCAAAGAGGAAATCTCCCAAATACTGCCGCCAAAATGGTCCCAGATATATTCAATCCGGGATCCACTCAGGGTGAATTCTTTGATATTGGATTCCTTGGCCAGATTGTTCAGCCAGTACACAATATCTTCCCTGGGCAGGTAATCCACTTCAAACAGCTCGCTGGTTTTTTTCAACTTGCTGTCGTTGTACAGCTTTTCGATGAAATACCCGTCCGAGCTGGACAAAAGCACGTGGCACAAGTGGCTTTCCTTGGTCATGGCCACAAAGAAATTGATCAGCTCCTTGATGAGCTCGCGCTGGGAGTTGAAATAGATGGACTCCAGGGCCTGCAGCTCGTCGATGATAATGACCGGCTTTATTCCTTGCGCATTCAAATCGTTGAGTTCAGCCTTCATCACGTCAAACGGGTCCAGCTGCCGGTCGCGTATTTTTTGCTGTGTCTTAACCGTATACCGAAAGACCCGCAAATTATACTGTCTGGTCTCGGCAGTATCCTTTTCCTGCTGGTCCTCGAGCTGGAAAAAGCGCTGCAGGAAATCCTCGTAATTGACGAGAAGCACTTCACGCAGATTAAAGAGCTTGACCGAGAACTTTTTTTCGTCGCTCAGATGCTCATCTACGACCTTATAGATAAGCGTGGTCTTGCCGCTGGATTTGGGGCCGTAGAAAAACAGGATACTTTTGGGCCGTTCTTCTATCCATTGTTGGAGATAGGCAATCTCTTCCTGCCTGTTAATAAAAGCGGGTTCATTTTTATATTCCATACAACCTCCCTCTATTCATACGAATAGCAAACCGTGCAGATTATGTGCGTAGGCCCTATAGGCCCAGGAGCAGCTTCCACGAATGTTAATTTGCAAATATTGTAACACACTTCCAAGCTGAATGTCAAAAAGCTGGAACCCCTTTATGACAGCCTGGTGGCGCAGTTCTATTATCTTGGCTGTGTTCAGATAGTGGACAATCACCTCAAGTACATGGCGTTTGCCGGTGATAGACCAGTTGCCTGCATCGGCTGGGGGTCTGCTGCCTGGGCAGTTGCTTCCAGGGAAAACTTCATCACAGGTCCCTGCCAACGGGTCCAGGCAGGCCGACCCGCCTGCACCGCCGCTTCCTCCGGCTCCAGGGGCCACAGCACCAGCAAGCAGGTCCACCCGCTGGGATCCTAAGCCGTATTCGCGTTCGATGCGCCCCCCGGAATTGATGATCCGCTGGAGAAACGCCTGGAGCAACAGCTGGGGGCCTGCTTCCTTGTACTGGAACCCCTCCAGCCAGTGCTGTGAATGCTCCTGGAAAAATTCCTGGAATGCCGCCATGAGCTTGTTCATGTCCAGCCGGTTGGCCGGGGTGATGTACCAGGAGGTCTGGTGGTTCAGGGAGACCTGGGTGCTGTATGTCAACATCCGGGGAATGATTTCCCGATAAACAGGGTTTGCTATGGCAAGCTGGGGTTTGCTGCGGATCAACCCCAGGTCGTTCACATACTGGATATCATCTTCAGGCAGATTGCCTGAAACATCAGCCAGGCCGCTCAAAAGCCCTGCAACCACACGTCGGACCCGCTCTTCCTGAAGTTTATCCGCAAGCTGGTCCAGATGGGTCTCCCGCCGGATGATCAGGTTTTCCTTTGCCTGGTCCACCATCTCCTTATCAACGGGCCGGGCGCGGTCCCGCCCTTCTTTCATCTTGAAGGTGGTCTCATAGGCCAGAGCATTGACCAGCCAGGGCTGCCCCTGGCTCAGATACCAGATGCAGGAAACGGCATCCGGGGTGAATGCCTGACCGGTCTCAGCGGTGTGCTGCTGCAGGAGCAGGCCCACCTCTTCTTTTACAAAATCCCCCATGCGCAGCGACTCCGCCTTGACATTGAATGCGCTGCCGCCGGTGATGATCTCCTTGCCGCTGCCCGAATGGATCCGGTAATCCCTGACATCCCGCACACCGCACAAAACAATGGACGATGGAAACTGCCCGAAAAATAAAATGCCAGTGCTGACACAGCGATTCCCATGAAAAGCTGCAGAATTGCTTTTTTGGACATATATTTCTTGAATTTTTCTGCTATATCCACTTTAATTTCCGGACGGCAAACACGCTCATTTTCAGCAGCAGCCAGCCGTGACTGAAACGGCTGTCCCAGATAACATATTGAACACTGATTTGGATAATAAAAATTCTCAATCGTCTTTGCAATCAAGGATTTTTTTTTCAAAACCCAGGATAAATCCGGCCGCTCAAAATTTAGAAGGCCCATTTTGCCATCAAAATGGGCATTCTAAAGACTTATTCACTGTCTTTTTGGACACTTTTACATTACATATCAATCAGTTACAACGGTCCGACCCGAATACCAGTTTTTTAGACCAAATCCTGCATACAAAGCCAACAGGGGCATCACTGGTTCCCGAAACCGATCGTGGGCTTCAGGTCCTCCGCTGATCAGCAGAAGATATGTAATAAGTGCCAGGATAAATATATGGGATGCGGATAGAAGATGAGAACCTGCCTTGAAAAAACCAATACATGCTGCCCCATAGAAGACCAGTAAAACAATACCGCCACAACCAAGGGCTGTCAGCAAAAGAAAATCCGTCTTAAAAACATGGAGGATGAATTTGAAAAAACCCAGTTCAAAAAACCGGTCATGCAGAGAAGGCCCTTGATTTTTCTGAAAATCAAACCCCAGCAGGTTCATTATTCTGAATGTGCCGGGATTGAGCATCATATTTACCGTTCCCCTGAAATGGGCTTTTGCATAGGTCCATGGATGATCCAGAATAAAGGCAATACCCTCTTTTGTCTCCAAAGGACTCAACTCGGCCCTGGTCCCAGACTCCATATCCGGATATTTTTCAAAAAAACGGGTTCTCAAAATCTGCCTGGCTTGTGCGATGGGGATCTGGTTTTCCATGGCATACACGCCGGCGGCCCGGTAGTATAAAAAATTGGTTCCCTGGATACTGCTGATGCCGGCATTGCCGGTCTGGTAAAAATTGCGGACCTGCCATCCCCCTCCCAGCACCACTGCCGGCAGAATCACTGCCACCATCAGCCAGGCAATCTGCTTCAATGACTGTTTATTCTGCCAGGCAATCACCAGACAGAACAGCCAGAAAACCGGAAAAAAATAGTACAGTACCGGACGGATCAAGGTTGCAGCACCAAAACAAAAACTACCTGCCGACAATAAAGCCCAGCCGGAAATTGTCGTTTTTTTCCCATTTTTATGTATTAACGTCGTCAGCACACACCAGACACCCAGTATGAGCAAAAAATCAAACAAAACTTCACTCAATATCATATTGGTGCTGGCCAGAGCGGTCAGATCAAGAGCTGCAAACAAACCCGCCAGCACCCCGGCTTTTTTCCCAAACACGAGCACTCCGATTTTGTAAGCCAGATAAATGGTCCCCAGGCTCAATAAAATCTGCATACCGATAACCACGGCAGCACTGTGAAAAAGGAACTTAAGCACCAGGAATATAAATACCGGATACCCAGGGGTCCGGGTCGTTTCCGAAAGGCCTGCCTGATCCGGCGACTCTGAAAATGTCTGGTTCTGCAACAGCGACAGTGCCGGCTGCCAGTAACTGCTGGAATCTGCCACCCAGATGCCGCCGGGATTCTGGGTCAAAACAAAGGCAGCAAACAACAGCTTCACCCCAAGTGCAGTAAGCAAAATGGCTTTTATGCCGTGTTTTTCCAGCATTGCCCTACCCTCTTACACCGGGTTCAGGAAAAACAAAATACCGCCGGCCGGCAAAATTCAGCAGAAAACCGGTAATGGTGGCGGTCAGTTTAGCCAGCCATGGGGCAAAAGACATGGCCAGCATTTGATCGGTGATATACCAGTCCACCATACACACCAAGGAAATCACCACGGAAAACCAGAACACCTCGGTCCATTTTTTCCATCGGGCCTGGTGCCTGAACAGCAGGGTAATGCACAGAAAATAGTTGAGGGTCGCTGCCAGGAAAAAAGCAGCCGGCGCTGAAACCCATACCGGCAGACCTGTGGCAAACAATGCCAGAAACACGCCCATGTTAAACAGGGCCGCTGCACTGCCAATGAAAAAATAGACCATCAGCTGCAGAAAAACAGGGGCCGTGGATGCGTTGTATTTCAAGATGCAGTACAATGCCCGCATCCCGTCTTTTACACCGATTTTTTTTCCTTCCTCATAGGTTCGTCCATGATAGGATATACCGGCTTCATAGATCCGCAGCCGCCGGGCCGACACCTTGGCCACGATCTCCGGCTCAAACCCGAACCGGTTTTCACAGATCTCGATATCCTGGATCACCTCCCGCCGGAACACCTTGTAACAGGTTTCCATGTCTGTCAGATTCAAATCCGTGAACATGTTGGAAAGAAAAGTCAGAAACCGGTTGCCCATGTAATGCCAGAAATACAGGACCCGATGGAACCCGGCCGACAAAAACCGGGATCCCAGCACCACATCCGCATCCCCCTCCGCCAAGGGCTGGATCAGCATTTTCAGATCCCGGGGATCATATTCCAGGTCTGCATCCTGCACCGCCACATAATTCCCGGTTGCCCTGGCAAACCCAGTTCGCAATGCCGCGCCTTTTCCCTGGTTGACCTGGTGCTGGAATACGCGAATTTGGGAATATTTCTGTTCAAGGCCCCTGGCGATGTCAACACTGTTGTCTTGGGACGCATCATCCACAATGATCAGTTCAAGATCCAGATGATCCTCCTGGATGGCAAGGACCCGTTCCACACATTTTTAAAGGGTTGCCTGCTCATTGAAGCAGGGAATGACGATACTGAGTTTATGCATGTGTCAAAAGCTTTTCAAAATATAAAATGGTTTTTTCAAGTCCCTGCTCCAGCGCAACTGCAGGGGTACAGTCGATTGTTTCCCTGGCAAGGCGGATATCGGGTTTGCGCTGCATGGGGTCGTCAGACGGCAGGGGTCTGTATTCAAGGACAGACCGGGAGCCGGTCATTTTGATAATTTTCTCCGCCAGCTCCCGGATAGTAAATTCCCCGGGATTGCCCAGGTTGATGGGTCAGACAAACGCATCCCCGGTATCCATCACCCGGATCAATCCTTCCACCAGGTCATCCACATAGCAGAAGGACCGGGTCTGGGCCCCGTCCCCGAATATGGTACGACTTTTGATGCGTCCTTATTTTCCAACTCTCTTTAAACGGCCCTATAATAAATTTTCATATACCGCATTGACTGACATTATATATTTCAAGTAGTTGATGCGGTTCGATCCCTAAGACCAAAGATTGACAAAAACCGATGTAGAAAAAAATAACCAGTATAAGGCTGATTTGATACACTGCATCCAGAAGTAAACCCGGTACTGCATCAAATACGATTAATGGACGGAAAATATGAATCTGCCCCAAATCAATTCACCCTTCCTGAAAAAGAACAAATAAAAATTTAACGGGTTGAAGCCCGACAAGGTTGAGATGATTCACAACACATGAATAAATTATAAGGAAAGTAAAGAAACGGTTTTTCTCCTGGAAATATTTGTAAGTTAAAATAACCATGAACGGAGCAGCCGTTAGAGAAAACCGTGATCCGGAATATGCGCCGGCCTTACCAATCCATGGAATGGATGCCGCAAACAAGGTCGATACACATGTCAAGGCGACGATCAAAACAATCAAAAATTGATTTTTACCAGCCGCCAGGTTAGAAAAAACATTGAATTTTGCCGGAGGAAAGAGATGAAAATCAGTGGCTATTTTTTTTATTTTAAATGGGAACAGAAGGCAAAAAGGGCTCAACCACAGCAATCCTTCATTGGAACTAAACAAGAGGGAGTATGCTTTATCAACCGAAGGCCTGCCGATACCAACGAATTCCCCTAGGTTGTGAAGATACTGAGTTCCAAGTGTATAACGATAATGATACGGTGTTGAAAAGGGATTACCAAAACAGGCATTATAATAAAGTATTATAAGTCCCAATGGGATTAAAAAGGCCAAGCAGGATAGCACAACAGTTTTTAACTTGCTGGAGTGGGTCATCGCTGAATGAACCCCAAAAAATAATATAACAATCCCACCATAAAGGGAATAAGGATAATCTATGGTACCGGCAATGCCCGCTGACAGCGAACCGGTTAATACATAAAATTGACCTGAAGTTTTAACAAACAACAGAAATATGGATAACAATAAAAACACAAGGGCGAATGCCTGAGTATGAAATGAGGCATTAAAAACAACCATGGTTGTGCCAAAATACATTAAGAGGCTTGTTTTTTTTGCGGCCACAGTGTCATTTGATACTGCCAAAACAATCCTGAATACCAAAAAAAATGACAAAGCACCACCAATGGATCCCAAAAAAAAGGAAATTATAAAATTGGTGGCTATCTGTTCTTTAAAAAAAGGACTTCTGCAAATAGAAAAAAAGGGGCTTTTATGGTCATCCCTGTTGTTTTGTTTTTCAAGTCGAAGGATTCTTTTGGCGCAATATGTTTCCATCCACTCAGAAACACTCTCTATTCCGACTTTAAAATACTGTTTTGCAACCCCATAAAACGGCAAAGCCAAAAAAGATGTGCCGGGTGCCATGCCTGAATAAAAATTGCCATCTTTGAATGCAACATCCCCGCTGGAACCAAAGTATTCGTTAACCGTCAATTGGTGATACTCAACAATGGAAGAGGTTAGACCTGTGATGGAATTTTTCATGTCCCCGTAATAAATTTTGGGACCGAATAAAAAACCACTCAAAACGATAAATACGGCTATCTTTTTAGTGGTTATAAAATCATTTAATATCAATAGGACTCCACGGCATCCTTCATAAGTACTTTACACTTTCTGAAACCATTCCTTAATTTAAAGGTGGTTTTACTGAAAAAGTGCAAAGTACTTTTATGCTGATATGAAGGATGCCAAAGCTTGACAGTCAAAAATTTTTGCTAAGCTCAAGATAATGACAATAACGCAGGCATGACCCCATCCAATGTCAGTTAAAATACAATTCAACATCTGTTAATGGAAGATTCAACAACTGAGATATTTCTTCTTTTGTATGTTCCTGTTTTTTCAGAAGTTCAATGTAATTGCGTTTGATTTTTTCTACTTCCTTTAAAGCTGCCTGCTGAGCTTTAACTGCTGCCTGCTGAACTTTAACTGCTGCCTGCTGAACTTTAACTGCTGCTTCTTTTTCAATCCTTTCTGTTTCCTGAGCTTTAACTGCTGCTTCTTTTTCAATCCTTTCTGTTTCCTGAGCTTTAACTGCTGCCTGCTGAGCTTTAACTGCTTCCTGCTGAGCTTTTAAGGCTGCTTTTGCTGCTCGTTGTTCTTTGATATATTTTTGATTCAGCCATTTAAATTCTGTCCGCTCGGTTCTCTGTGCCCTGAGAAATTCTTCATAAAGGCGGTACTGTTC
>JAYEJJ010000302.1:0-29919 GCA_034660495.1 Thermodesulfobacteriota bacterium
ATAAGACTTTTTCCCTGCCAGGCGTTGCGACAATCAAGCTGTTTGAGGACCAATGGCCGCAGGTCGCCGATTTTTAGCCTGGCAGGGAAAAAGTCCTCCGTCGTTCTCGTTCCTGACAGGCAACCGCATGTCAAACACCTGATTTGACGCACTTTTTTGAACTCATATTGAGAATACTGGTCGATATTGTGTCAAATTAGTGACATTTCTGTATGATAAAATATTGGAATCATGAGCTTTTTTAAATCCAACGGCCTGTTGGGACAATAGGCTTTTAGCTTTTGGCTGTTAGCTGTTAGTTTTTGGCTGTTAGCTGTTAGCTGAGTACTGATGGCTGACAGCTTTCATATAAATTTCCTGTTGACTGATTCTGCACTTTTTCAAGCCAGATGCTGGACAATAAGCTCAGTGAGATCAAGGGCCTCAATCTCACCTTCTTTTCCTGCCACCTTAATGGCATCCTGAATATTGACAAGGCAGAAAGGACATGCCGTAACAATCACAGTGGCGCCGGCTTCAGCAGCCATATTCACCCTGATAACGCCCATTCTTGTCTCTTCTTCCGGTTCATAAAACAGCATAAGACCACCACCGCCGCAGCAGAACGACCGGTCACGGCTTCTTTCAAGTTCAACCCGGTTGAGATTTTCTATGGCATCCATGGCCTCTCTGGGGGCATCATAAAGATTGTTGTGCCGTCCCAGGTAACAGGGGTCATGGTAAACATAGACCTTGTCCGGGAAAAGGGCGGGGTTCAGGGTCAGGGCGCCGGAAGCAATTTTTTCAGCAATGATCTGGCTGATATGCTTTACTTGAGGCAGCCCCTTGTAATCGTTTTTAAGGGCATTAAAGGCATGGGGATCCGCTGTAACAATATTTTTTACGCCGGATTCTGCAATCACCTCGGTGTTATGGGCCTTGAGATCCTGAAACAGCATCTCTTCACCAAATCTTACCACCTCATTGCCACTGTCCTTTTCAAGTTTACCCAGAATTCCGAAATCCACCCCGGCTTTTGTCAGAATGGTGGATGTGTTCTGGGCAATGGTTTTAATATTGTCATCAAAGGACGTTATACTGTCCACAAAAAACAGGGTATCTGCGCTGTTTCCCTTTTCAAGAATTTTAACATCACAGGTGGCGGCAAACTCCTCTTCCTTTGTCCAGTCCGCCCGTTTTTTCTCCATGGTGCCGTAAGGATTTCCCCTTTTCTCCAGGGCCTTTAACGGCTTCTGCAGGGACTGGGGAACCATGCCTTCAACCACCATGCCCCGTCTTAAATCCACAATCTTGTCAATATATTCAATGCCCAGGGGACATTCCTGTTCACAGGCGCCGCAGGTGGTACAGGACCAGATCTCATCTTCTGTATAAATATCCTCCACCAGAAGCTTGCTCTTGTATATTTCTCCGGACAGAGGATAATTTTTAAACATCAGATCCCTGGCCTTGATGGTGATAAATCGTGGAGACAGGGGCCGACCTGCTGCATTGGCAGGGCACTGGTCTGAACACCTGCCGCAGTCTGCACAGGAATAAAAATCCAGCATATGCTTCCATGTAAAGTCCTCAAGGGTTTTTACCCCAAAGGATTCCAGATCATCCAGGGCCTCATCACTGACACCGTACTTGACCGGCTTGATATTTCCTTTGTCAATTCTCATGAAGAACACGTTGAATATGGATGTGATCACATGAAAATGTTTGCCCATGGGCAGAAAGCATAAAAAGAAAAAGAAGGTCAGGTCGTGTACATAATACATGGCAATATGAATGCCCTGGAGGGTGCTCTGGGAAACGTCCATGATCATTGCTCTGAAAATCCATCCAAGGGACAGGGGGGCTAAAAACTCACTGTGCCCGGTATTCTGAAGCTCTGCAGCGGCATTGGAGGCTTCAAAAAGACTTTCCGAAATCATGAGGGTGCCGATAAGGCCCAGTACAAAAACCGCTTCTGCTGTATGATCATGACCATATTTTGCCGGAACCTTATACCGTTCAGGCTTGATAATTCCCCTTCGAACCGCGGCAATCACGCAGGCAATAAAAACCGCTGTAGCTGCGTAATCCTTGAAAAAATTGTACACATGCCCCAGGGAGCCGCCCAGGCCAGGCAGAACAAAATTGTCGGACAGGCCCAGGATGACAAGGGAAACGGATCTCAGGGAGAGAACAAGAAATCCAAAGAAAATAATAATATGCAGAATACCCGCCGTTCTGTACCGTGGCTGACGGTACTGTCCCAGCCAGAGCACAAAAAGATTTTTAAGACGTTCAGGTATCCGGGAAAATCTGGCATCAGGGGCGGCCCTGACCAGGGGTGCAATTCGTCTTGCCATGATATAGGCAAAAAAACCAATCCCTGCCACTGGAATCAAAAGAGAAAATATCCAGGCAGGAAAAAAACCAAAAAATTCAAAATTTGCTGGTCCAATTAAGGAAGTCATGGGGTTACCTCATTATTGTTAGAGTTTTTTATTAACCGGGTCATTAAATCACTGGGTACAGATTAATCCCGATTCATTAATAAACAAAAAATAATACGTCAAGTAAAAAGACAATTCATCTTATATATACAATTTATCCCAGGGAAGCGCCCTTGTAAAATTCCCGGGTCAGGACACTGCAATTCAGGATAATGGCCACTGGATAATTCAGCAGTATAATACAAACGGCTGGAAATTTCGAGATATATATTTCACCCTTTTATTTATTTTTCCCAGGACCTGGGTACCAACCGGCTGCCCTCCCTTTTTTTCCCCAGAACATTTATTCTCTGTGCTTTATTCCGTTCATGTAAAGATCCACCAGGGGATCTGCCATGGCCACAAGATCATACTTCCCGTCCGCTGCGATCCATGTATTTATAACACCCTCTACTGACCCGAGAACAAACCGCTTTGCCAATCCAAGATAGAGGTCCCGCCGCATAATGCCCTGCACCTGACCGGTCTCTATAATATCTGTGAGAAAATCAAGGTAAATTTTTGAAATGTTTTTTGTCTGGGGTTCAAGATCCCTGAGATTTCTCACCTCTGAATGAAAAATCACAGCCATGTCCTTATCTTCCTGAAACTCCTTTAAATGACAGCGGATAAGGTTTCTCAGTTTTACTTCAGCATCATCAGAGCTTGCGGCTGCTTTTCTCATTTTATCAAAAACATAGGCGGTCTTATAGCTCAGGAACTGATATAAAATATCATCCTTGTTTTTAAAATAAAGATAAATTGTCCCGTCAGCCACACCCGCCTCGGCAGCAATCAGTGATATAGTGGCCTTGTGAAATCCAAGCCTGGCAAACACAGCCCCGGCCGCGTTCAGCATTGAATAGTATTTATCCTTTTTTTTGGGGTTGTTTCTCTGGTTGTTTTTATTTAATCTTCCCACACCGTATTCCTTAAAATAATATATGCCGTTTCCATGAAACGCGACAATCAAGTTTCCATGCCCGGTTTCCCTTGATCATCTGTTTTTTGAACAGCGCATCCCCAACGGTTGCTCTGTCAGGAACAAGACCGTCAGAGAGCTTTCTGCCCTGCCAGGCTAAAAATCAATACAAATGAATATTTATTCATTTATTTAACAAATAATTTTTCTATCTGTCAAGATGATATTTTTTTTAATAATAAAAAATAACGCATGTTTTTATCATATTTTCTAAAACTTACATCCCTTATAAATTATTTTTATCTTTGTTCTTGTCAAAAATTTCCCGTGACACCCGATATGAGTTTTCATTCATTTATCTGAACCCTTGATTTTTTTTTAATTTCATGTCTATACATCAGATCAGGAGATTTTCGGTAAAAAACCGTCTTCAGTTCTCTGCATCATGGCCGGGTATAAACCCGACCCGGATTTAAACACCCATGCCATAAAGGCAGGTTCTGAACATAAAGCTTGAAACCAAAAACTGGGTAAATTAACAAGGAGGATGTTTCCATGGCTGCATACAAAATCGATTCACCCGAATTCACCAAAGCAATTGAAATCGGCAGGCCCCCGAATATAAAAAAGCTGTTCCCCCATTCCAAAGCCCTTATCGTCAGTGGAAAATACATTGACAGGGCCATGCTTAAAAAAGGAAACTGCATGACCATAGCGGCTAACGGAAGAAACTCTTTTGTCCTCCGGGGTGCGCTTGCTGCAGCCCAGCGGGCCAATGCTGCCATTATTATTGAAATAGCCAGGTCAGAAGGGGGAACCAGTGCCTACTGCGCCATCAATATGTGGAACATTGCCACCCACGTGGATGCCTTATGCAACGAACCTGGCATAACCATACCCGTTGCCATACATGGGGATCACTTTGGAATTAAAAAAAGCGATGAAATTGAAAAGGGAAAAATTGAACTTCCCACCCTTTTTGATGCCGGCCTCACTTCCATAGCCATTGATGCATCCCATCTTCCAGATGCTGAAAACCTTCTGGCCAATATTGAATTAAATCCCATGGTCCCCAAATGGGCCGGTCTTGAAACAGAGGTGGGGGAAATCAAGGGCAAATTAGGACTGTCCACCCCTGAAGAAGCCTGCTTTCTTATCCAGGGACTCAATGCCAGCAATATCTTTCCCGACTGGATTGCCTTGAACAACGGCACCACCCACGGTATTGAAGAAAACGATACAGGCATCAATGTGGAGCTGACCAGCGAGATCCATGAAGCCCTTTCAAAATACAATGTTTCCGGTGCCCAGCACGGCACATCCGGCAACAGCAGTGAACGGCTCAAAGCCATTGCTGCAAAAACAAGAACAACCAAAGCCAATGTCGCCACTGCCCTTCAGATGATATCATGGGGACTTAAGGTGAATGACTACGGCAACGCCATTCTTGACAGCAATAAAAATTTTATAAAACAAAAAGACAAAGGTGTTACAGAACAAACCTGGGAAGCCATGCTGGCCTATGCCAAAGAAAACGGGTTAAAGGGCGGCAATTTTAAAAAACTCAACCGACCCTTTGAAAACACACTGCTGGCCCAGCCGGCAGAGATCCGGCAGAGAATGGCAAAAGATGTTGAAGATTTTGTCTACAAAATGCTTGTCAATGTGTTTAATGCCCAGGACACTGCCCCCCTGGCGATTCAGGATATTATAGAAACAGGATCCCATGATCCAGGTAAAAAGGCAGAGGCCATTGAGCCCCCTGATGAATGGACAAAGGAAAAAATCCTTGAAAAAGGAGCCGCCATAACAGCTGGTCACAAGTCAGGAAACGGAAATTTTGACGATTAACAAAAAAATAGTAAAGTTGTTGTTTTCCCCTGCCGATAAGGGTTATAAGCTGACAGGAGAACAACCATAAAAATTCCGTCCTATCAAATACAAAATGTGCTCAAGAATTACAGCAGACAGCTGAGCCAGGGAAAGATGCTTGCCAGAAACAAAGGCATCGGCAGAACATATGCGTCTGCCGATGACGTCCAATTGTCTTCAGAAGGCAAGCGTGCAGCCATTATTGAAAAAGTAGCCGCCAACATTGTCGACCGGATTACCACTTTTGGGCAAAAAGAAGATGTGGATCAGGAAATCACAGGACAAATTGAAAAGGAACTGGGTCAGAGAATCAATTTTACCCGGAAAAAGGAAGAAAAATTTTCCTATACCACCATTGATGAAAACAACAATAAAACCGTAAAAACACTGTCAGTTGAAGACTCTGAATTTATAATCAAACGAATGACAGAACTAGCCCGAAAAGCGGCTGACAACAATATGGAATCCTAATCAGCGGGGCTTATGAAAATGAAAATTCTAAATACAAATCTTATACATCCGTATACATCTCAAAGCATTTCAAAACAGGAATCCAATCCTTTAAAACCAGAAAAAAAAGGCGACAGCGTCACCCTGTCCTCCGGCACAAAAGACCTTCAGCTCATCCAAAAGGGAATGGAGACCGACTCTGAAACAAGGTCAGCAAAGGTAAACCAATTGAAAAATCAGGTTGAGCAGGGCACCTACACGGTTAATGCGGAAAAAACAGCAGGGGCCTTTATCGACACTCTTATATAACGCCTCATCTCCCTGTCCCCAGGGCCCCACCAAAGCCTGCTTAGCAGGTATTTGCTTTCAGAATTCAATTTCTTATATAACCCACATGATGCACAGCATCACAACAAACCATGAAACTTGAATTTTGCCGCGTCTTGTATCTTGTATCTTGTATCTTGTATCTTGTATCTTGTATCTTGTTTCAAGTTTCTTATACCCCCCCCATGCCTTGACAGGCACAACAAAGCATGAAAGTTTTTAGCTTTTAGCTGAGTACTGATGGCTGATGGCTTTCACTCAATCATCAAGTTTTTTGAATACCGCCGCCCTCAGCGGTTGCCTGTCAGGAACGAGAACGACGGAGGACTCGTTCCCTGCCAGGCTAAAAATCAGCGACCTGCGGTCACTGGTCCTCAAACAGCTTGATTGTCGCAACGCTGTCAGGGAAAAAGTCTGATCTCCTTTGGTTCTCAATGTTCCTGACAAGCAACTGCTGAGGGCGGCGTTCGGCCCTTACATAAAAACTTGATAACCGAGTTTCATATAAACCTTGCAGCGCTTTAGCGTTTGGAAAAATGCCCCGGAAAATCTCGTTCTTTTCAGTTCTGCCTTAAAAACCTTCCTGTCTGACCTTTAATTAAACAGTAAAAAATTTGATCCTGGCATTTTGGTTTTAGCTGAGGGCATATTTATGATATACATGAAAAAAATGCCGGGTTTCAGTGTTACCTCCAATGTGTTCAAACACATCTGTCCGCCTGAAAAAAAACAAAACACCTTGATTTAATTGATAAAATTAAAAATCATGATTTATTTTGAATACGGCCCGGTTTTTGCATTTTAAATTTATGCCGGTGAAAAAAATACCACTCTGTTTTTCCTGTTAAAAAATTTCACGGGAAAACAGGGAGGCAGAACAAGTATAAAAAAGACTATCTGCAGATTACAGTCCAGGGAGAATACCCAGGGAGAATACAATGATTAATAAAATAAATCAATTTACAGAACTTGTTACAGGAACTAAAAAACAGCAGTCCAGCAGCGATGGCGAGCTGTTTCAGAAGACACTTGACAAGGCCCTTGAAAAGCAGGGAGCATCTGAAATGCAAACCACTTCATCTCTTGGAGAAATCTCTTCTGTTGCCTACCCCATTAAAACGACTGCCCCGGGTCTGGCAGACAGAACCGACGAACTGATCGGCATGCTTGAGATTTTTTCTGAAAAACTGCAGGACCCGGATAATTCTTTAAAAAAGATCCAGACGATGATGGAAGAAATCAAAATCAATGCGGATAATCTCCTGAAGGAAACCCAGTCATCAGATGCAGGGACAGTCCTGAAAGACATTGCTCTGGAATGCGCTCTGGCGGCAAATACAGAATACGCCAAATTTTACAGAGGGGATTATGTTTAATACAGTTTTGGGAACCTTGTCACTCGATTATCAAATTTTTCTGTGAAAGAACCAGTTAAGTGTCCCCAGTGGCTGCTCTGTCAGGCTTTTCTGGTTTTTACCCCGTTTGAGCTGAGAAAGCGTTTTATCGCTTCTATGGTATAGGTACCATAGTGAACCATGGAGGCGATCAATGCAGCATCCGCCCGGCCCTGTTTAAAAACATCAAGCAGATGGTCAGGGGTTCCTGCCCCGCCGGAAGCAATAACCGGAATACTCAAATGCTTTGAAATCTTCCGGGTAATGGTAATATCATACCCTGCTTTGGTGCCGTCTGCATCAATGGAATTGAGACAGATTTCCCCGGCGCCGAGTCTCTGGGCCTTTTCTGCCCATTCAAGGGCATCTATTCCCATATAGGTTTTGCCGCCGTTGATCACAATCTCATATTCCGAGGGAATTCCTTTTTTTCAATCCCACATGCTTTACATCCATACCCAGAACTATGCACTGACTGCCAAAGGCCTCGGCCCCCTGGGAAATGAGTTCAGGATTTTCAACCGCAGCTGAATTCACACTGACTTTTTCTGCTCCGGCCAGCAGCACTGCCCTCATATCACTTAAGGTTTTTATACCGCCGCCAACGGAAAAGGGAATAAATATGGTTTCAGCCACCTTTCTGACCACTTCAATCATAATATCCCTTTTTTCATGGGATGCGGTAATATCATAAAACACCAGCTCATCAGCACCTGCTTCATAGTAAAACCGGGCCATTTCAACAGGGTCACCAATGTCTACATTGTTTTCAAATTTAGTGCCTTTGGTTGTTTTTCCTTTACGGACATCCAGGCATGGAATGATGCGTTTGCTCAACATGGAGACCACCCACAAAAATTGTTTAAAATTAAAAGACCGGGTTTTCCGCTTTTTTCCAGATGAAACTGAGTGGCAAACAGGTTTTTTTCACCAACAGCCGAGGCAAACTCAATCCCGTATTCAGTCTTTCCAAAAATATTTTCATGGTTTTCAGGAACAGGATAAAACGAGTGTACAAAATAAAATGCATCTTTTTTTTGAATGCCGAAAAAAAGGGGATGTTCCCTGACAATGGAAAGGGTGTTCCATCCCATGTGGGGCACCTTGAGAAAGCCTTGGTCCTCTGAAACCATTGTTTCGGAAAAAGCTTTTACCTCCCCTTTAATCAGGGCAAGACACGCAGTATTGTTTTCTGCACTTTTTTCCATGATAATCTGAGATCCCACACATATGCCAAGCATGGGCCTGCCAGAGACAAATACGGTCCTTAACGCCTCATCAATTCCTTTTTCCTTCATGGTTTTCATGGCTGAACCGGCAGCGCCCACACCGGGAAAAATAATCCTGTCCGCCTTTAGAATTTTTTCTGCCTGACCGCTTATCACACACTCAAAGCCAAGATAGGAAACCGCACGGGCAACGCTGGTTAAATTGCCCCCGCCATAATCAACTATAGTAGTCCCAGCATGACTTGATGCCGATTTTATTCATGCTTTCAGCGGAACTTAACCGTGCGAGCATTAACTTTATGTATCAGGTCATTCAAGGACATCTATATTACAATCATATTTTTCTTTTGCCCTTTCCCATAACACATCAAGTTCCGCTCTGGAAACGTCCTTTAAGTGACTTTTGTTTTCCCCAAGCTCTTTTTCCATAAATCTGAAACGGCGTTCAAATTTTTCAGTGGACTTTGCAAGACACACCTCGGGATGAACACCGGCAAAGCGGGCTACATTGGCAAGGGTAAACAGAACATCACCAAATTCATCTGCAATGGACGCTTGATCTCCGGTTTCAAGGGCATGACCCAACTCCTTCCATTCCTCTTCAGCCTTTTCAAGCACCCCTTTCATGTCCTCCCAGTCAAACCCTGCTTTAACAGCCCGTTCTGATATTTTGCAGCACCTCAGCAACGCCGGCATTTTCGCTGGAACAGTATCCAGCACAGACCCGTCAGTTATTCTGCCGGTCTTTCTTTTTTCCTCGGTTTTGATCTTTTCCCAGATTCTGTAAAGATCCGCCTCGGTTTGCAGCACTTCTTTTCCATAAACATGGGGATGACGGCGGATCATTTTTTCCTTTACCCTGTCAATACTCAAATCAATGGGAAACTCACCCTTTTCCCTGTACAACTCAGCAATAAAAACAAGTTGAAACAATACATCCCCGATTTCTTCACAAATTTCACGGGAATCACTTTTTTCTATGGCATCGAGAAGTTCATAGACTTCTTCCACAAGGCATTTCCACATGGTTTCAGGGGTCTGCTTTTTATCCCAGGGACATCCGTTCTCACCCCGCAGGGTTTTTATAATCTCTATCAGCGGCTCTAAACTCGGTCCCTGACAGTTTCGGCATGTTTTTTCCAAATTTCGTTTATTCCTTTAAATTTTATTTGTATTTCTTTTTTTATATCATCTGCCAGAAAAACGGATAAAATCTCCGATGTAACGGCAATATGGGGAGCAAGCGCTGATTCTGCCAGAAATTTGTTTTTGCCGGGCAAAAACGATGTCATCAATACAAACAGGATTGAGACAATGATGATTCCCTTTAGCGCACCAAAAATAATCCCGCAGCATCTGTCAACCCATCCAAGAAACACAATCCGCAAAAGATATCTGATAAGAGCGGCGGCAAGATTGACCACAACCACCACAACACAGAAAATAATAAAAAAACTTAAAATATTCTGATACAATGGGGTGGCAATCAAGGTCTCAAATTTAACAGCCAGAACAGGGTAATAGGTAAACGCACCATAAAAGGCAGACAGGACAGCAACAATGGAAGACGCTTCTTTTATAAACCCCCTGAAAAAGCCCCTGATAAGACAGAAAGCAATCACAGCGATGATGAAAACATCAAAAATATTCATTTTTTTCCAATATATTATATTTTTTAAATGAAAGCCATCAGCCTTCAGTACCCAGCTAACAACTTTCATGCTTTGTTGTGCCTGTCAAGGCATGGCCGTCTATAAGAAACACTTGTCAAAGTATTGCCATTGGCGACGTTTCATTCTTCGTTGTGGCCGGATCGATGATCATGGTCCGGCCATGCCGGGTATATGAAAGCCTTCAGTACTTTATCAGCTTTCAGTAAACAATTACAAACTTTTTCCTGCTGGTTACCGGCGGCTGACGGCTTTCATGCTTTATTGTGTCCGCCAGGACATGGGGGTATATGAAACACCCGGTTAACAGCCCCCAGCGGCACGCTCCTGTTTCATTCTTTGTTGCAGGGAAATAACACGATCATCACATTTTTTAAACAGCACCCCCCAATGGTTGCCTGACAATATTTATGTTAATTAACAGGATGAGCCATTTTCAGTCAAGATTTTTTATTGACCTTTTTGATGAGAAAAGGCAATCTATTGACCATGAAACACATATCTTTTGAAAATATTGACCTGGCAAAGGAATTGTTCGGACATTTCAACAGCAATCTTGCCCGTATATCCGAAGCCTGCAATGTCAAAATTGATGCCCGGGGCAGCAGCCTGAACCTGACAGGAGACAACAACGCGGTTCTTCTGGCGGAAACAATTCTGAATCAGCTCTATGCCCTGCTTGAAAAAAAAATTCATATTTCCCCTGCTGATGTTGATTCTGCAGTGAATTCTCTTAAAAAAGACAGCACCTGCAAACTTGAAACCCTTTTTCTTGACACGGTGTTTACCACGGCCAAAAATAGACCCATAACCCCGAGGACACCAAAACAAAAGGAATATATTGATTCAGCCAGAGAACACGATATTATCTTCAGTATCGGTCCGGCAGGTACAGGTAAAACCTATCTTGCCATGGCCATGGCCCTGTCAACTTTCACCAGGGGACGGGTCAACAGGATTATTTTGACACGGCCGGCGGTTGAAGCAGGAGAGGCATTAGGCTTTCTGCCGGGTGATCTTGCAGACAAGGTAAACCCCTACCTGCGGCCCCTTTATGATGCCCTGTATGATATGCTGAGCTTTGAAAGGGCAAGAGATCTTATCGAGCAAAACATAATAGAAATCGCACCGCTGGCCTTTATGCGGGGCAGAACCCTTAATAATGCCTTTATCATCCTGGACGAGGCCCAGAACACCACAAGGGAGCAGATGAAGATGCTGCTGACCCGCATTGGATACAATTCAAAAGCAATTATAACCGGGGACATTACCCAGACAGATTTACCCAGTGGAAAGAATTCCGGGCTGATCGATGCAAAAAACACCCTTCAAGCGATAAAAGGGCTTGATTTCATATATTTTACAAGGGACGATGTGGTCCGTCACAGGCTGGTGGGAAAAATCATAGCCGCCTATGAAAATGCCACCAGAAAAACCAGTAAAAAAAATTAGAAAAAAAATGAAACCGACTGACAAAAAAACAAAACCAACAGAAAAAAAACTGACACAGCTGAACCGGTTTCTGAGATCCGGCGTATCTGTCCTGTGGGGATTGATTTTTGCCGTTACACTGATGTTCACCTTTATTCTTTACCCTGAAACGGAAAATATCGATCTCACTTATAAAAAGGGAGATGTGGCTGAGATTGACATTAAAGCGCCCACAGACTTTTTTATTGAAGATATTGAAGCCACAGCAAAAAACAGAAAGGAAATTGGCAGTTCAGTGCCCATTGTTTACGACTTTGACGCCAACCTCCATAAAAAAATATCACAAAATATTTATGCGGCCTTTGAAATGATTCACAGCATTCTTGCCGATGAAAAGGATGACAGGAAAATCCCCCTGGCCGAGATCATGGATCACAGAGAAAAATTTGAACAAACCATAGGCATCCCTATCAGCAAGGAAATATTCAAAGTCCTGTTAAACAATGACTTTTCCCGGAAAATTTCAGAAAATATAAAAAACATAGTCAGCATAATTCTGGAAAACGGCGTGGTTGCCAATAAGGAAGTCCTGTTAAAGGAAAAAGGGATTGTCCTGAGAACCATTGAAACAGGCGAAGAAAAAATTGTAACCAATCTTAAAAAATTTTACGGCCCGGATCAGGCCAAAACCATGGTACGTATTATTGGTGATCCCATTTTAAAGGACTTTAACTACAATTTATGCAATCTTATCGTGGATCTGTCCCAGAACCTGATTCAGCCCAATATCACTTTAAACAGAAGTGAAACAGAAAAAAGAATTAAACAGGCAGAATTAAATATCAAACCAGTCTTATACAAAATCAAAAAAGGGGAAATGATCCTGAGAGAAGGGGAACGGGTAGATGATCTAAAACTTGTCAAACTCAATGCCCTTGAAAAACAGATTCAGCAGAAAAACACACTGGTCACCCAGGCTGGAACGGCAATGGTGGTTTTCTTCTGTTTAATGGTTTTTTATATCCTTCTGCTCAAAGATCACAAGGCCCTGGCACGGCATCACAACAAAAACATCATTTTTCTGTCAACCCTGCTGGTGCTTTTCCTGGCCATGGCAAAACTTGCCGTTCCCATTGCAGGGTCAATAAACATGGAGCTGCCCGTAAGCTTTACCCTTACCTCCCTGACAATGGGCATGCCCCTTGCAGCGGGGGCCATGGTGGTTTCTCTTTTTCTGGGATTCAATATTGCCCTTACATTTTCACTGATACTGGCCCTTTTAACCTCCCTGCTCTTTTCCAACTGCATATCAGTATTTATTTTTTTCTTTTTAAGCAGCACCGCTGCTGCCGTGTGGACCCAGGAATGCAGGGAGAGAAAAGGATTTATCACTGCCGGTTTAAAACTGGCCGTTTTCAATACAGTGCTGGCGCTGGTTTTGAATATATATTCCGCCCAGCTGGACCTGGAAATTATTTCAAAAAATCTGATCATGGCTTTTACGGGCGGGATCCTCGCCGGCATCATTACAGCCGGATTAACCCCTGTTGTGGAAATCATCTTTGACTATACCACAGACATCAAACTGCTGGAACTGTCAAATCTGGATCAACCCATTATGAAACGCCTTATGATAGAAACACCAGGGACTTACAATCACAGTGTGATTGTGGCCTCTCTTGCCGAAGCTGCAGCTCTGGAAATCGGTGTGAGTGCGCTTAAAGCCAAGGTATGCGCTTTTTACCATGATATCGGAAAGCTTGGCAAACCGCTTTATTTTGTGGAAAACCAGACCAATGGCAAAAACCGCCATGATAAACTCTCCCCGTCCATGTCTGCCCTGATTCTTATTCAGCATGTAAAAAAAGGGGTGGAAATTGCAAAAATGAACAAACTCGGGATTGATATCATAGACACGATTGAACAGCACCATGGCA
Source organism: Thermodesulfobacteriota bacterium (assembly GCA_034660495.1). Classification (GTDB taxonomy): domain Bacteria; phylum Desulfobacterota; class Desulfobacteria; order Desulfobacterales; family Desulfobacteraceae; genus DATFJZ01. The sequence continues at coordinate 13,698 of JAYEJJ010000302.1, forward strand.
CCAGTCTTATCAGATATTTCTACAATAAAAGCGTAAAGCTCAACGGTATAGACGCTGTAAAAGAAGAAGACTTCAGGTATAAGGGACCAAGACCCCAAACCCGGATCGCCGGCATTGTCATGCTGGCCGATGTAGTGGAAGCAGCCATGAGGACCCTGGAAAAACCAACTTCAGCAAGAATACAGGGAAAGGTCCAGGAACTGGTCAATGCCATTTTTGCAGACGGACAGCTGGAAGAATGCGAACTGACCCTGAAGGATCTGCACCATATTGCAAAGAGCTTTAATAAAATTCTTACAGGAATATATCACCACCGAATTGAATATACAGACAAACCCCAGGAAAAGAAAAAAGAAATCAATGGAAAACCAGAACATCCAAATTCTGCTGCAGCAGACAAGGGTAAAAGTCCCAGAGGCGCAGATCCGCAGAAAAATTCAGGCAATCTTAAGCGCCTTGGGATATGACCGTCATGAAATTTCCATAGTGATTACCCAAAACAGTGACATCAAAGCCTTGAATGAAAAATACCGTCAGGTTTCCAGACCGACCAATGTGCTGGCATTTCCCATGCTCGAAGGTGATTTTTCCACCATCACCCCGGGCCTTCTCGGTGATATTGTTATCTCAGCTGAAAAGGCAGAACAGGAAGCTGCCATAGCGGGTATTACCACAGAAGAAAGATTGTCCCAGCTTTTGGTTCACGGCATACTGCACCTGGTGGGGTACGATCATGAAAAAGGAAAGGTCCAGGCGGAAAAGATGGAAGAAAAAAGCCTTGATTTGATCAGATTGATTGAAAACAATCCAGAACTTACGGCTTTTTAATTTCAGCCGACCACTGAAAGAACAAGCCTTACACTGGATCATCGGGTTACAGAACGGATTTCTTTTAAAAAAGGAGAAAAAATGGCACAGCTTGCAGTAAATGTAGATCATGTTGCCACGTTAAGAGAGGCCAGAAAAGCAGATTACCCTGAACCGGCAGCCGCGGCTGTCCTTGCGGAAACCGCCGGCGCAGACGGTATTGTTGTCCATTTAAGGGAAGACAGACGGCATATCAACGAGCGGGATGTCCAACTGGTAAAAAGCCTTGTCAAGTCAAAACTCATTCTGGAAATGGCGGCTACCAGTGAAATGCTGGGAATTGCTCTGGATATCCGGCCGGATGAGGTCACCCTGGTACCTGAAAAACGTGAGGAAGTGACTACCGAAGGCGGACTTGATATCATAACCCACCACAATGCGGTCAAGGAAACCATTGAGGCCCTTAAAAATGGGGGAATCAAAGTCAGCCTGTTTCTGGATCCGGATCTTGACCAGATCAAGACTGCCCACAGACTGGATGCCGATATGGTGGAAATCCATACAGGAGCCTTTTGTGAGGCCCGAACATACATAAAAAAAGAAAAATCCTTTTTACGTATTGTAAATGCCGCCAAAACAGCCAATAAGCTTAAACTCGGGGTAAACGCCGGCCACGGAATATGCTATAATACCATAAAAGCATTTAAAGGGCTTAAAGAGATAAATGAATTCAGTATTGGTCATTCCATTGTATCCCGTGCCGTTTTTGTTGGAATGGAACAGGCCGTAAGGGACATGCGGGCATTGATAAAAGCGTTGTGACAACACTTGATCATCGAAAAAAAAGGAGGGGAAAAATGCTTGTGGTAACTGCGGAAACCATGCAGGAAATTGATCGGGAAGCCATTGAATCCTTTGGAATACCAGGTCAGGTTCTCATGGAAAATGCCGGCAGAAGTGCGTTTAAAATGCTTCAGGACATGGTTTCAGATATCAGCGCAAAAAAAATATGTATTCTGGCCGGCAGAGGGAACAACGGCGGAGACGGCTTTGTCATGGCAAGATATCTTTTTGGAACGGGTACCACAGCCCGAGTGGTTCTTTTGTCAAAAAAAGACAAAATCAAAGGCGATGCCCTGAAAAACCTGACGCTCCTGGAAAAACTGGAAAACGAAACAGGGAAAAAAATTATTTATGAGACACCTGATATAGAGGCGGTGCTGGAAAAAAAGGCCTTTATTCTCAACCATGATCTTTTTATTGATGCCATTCTTGGCACCGGGCTCAAATCTGATGTAAGGGGGATGTTCAAAGAAGTGATTGAACTGGTCAACAAAAGCGGTACCCCCATATTCAGTGTGGATATTCCGTCAGGGCTTGATGCCGACACCGGAGAAAAAAAAGGGGTATGCATAAATGCATTTGCCACTGCCACCTTTGGCCTGTTAAAAACAGGACTTGTCCTGAATGATCAGTACACAGGCCGTGTTAAAACCATAGATATCGGCATCCCTGACCATATTGCCCGGAAAAGACCGCCTTTAACCCATGTTCCACTTTCAGAGGATATTAAAAAAATTTTTCCTCCCAGGACAGATGATGCCCACAAAGGAAATTTCGGTCATCTTTTTATTTTAGCCGGCTCTCCGGGAAAAACCGGAGCAGCAGCACTCTGTGCCAATGCAGCCATGAGATGCGGTACCGGCCTTGTCACCCTGGGGGTGCCCAGGGGCATTAATTCTGCTGTGGAACCCCAGGTGTGTGAACCCATGACCCTTCCCCTTGACGACACCCTGGACGGAACACTGTCTTCTCAATGCTTTTCACAGATAGAAACCCAGATCAGCGGCAAAACAGCCATGGCAGCGGGTCCCGGTCTGGGAACCGGATCAGGTGTTCAGGAACTCATCAAAACCATGATAAGGCAGGTTACCCTCCCGCTGATACTGGATGCCGATGCCCTTAACACTATTGCTGACAGGCCTGAAATCCTCAAGGAAAAAAATGCCCCCATTGTCATCACTCCCCATCCCGGGGAAATGGCAAGACTGGGCCGGACAACCCCGAAACAGATTCAGAAAAACAGAATTCAGGCGGCACAGACATTTGCCGGCGAGTTTAACGTGATAGTGGTGCTCAAAGGGGCAAAAACTATTACAGCCCTACCCGACGGAACCATTTTTATCAACCCCACAGGCAACCCGGGCATGGCATCCGGGGGAATGGGAGACGTGCTCACCGGCATAATTGCAGGGTTTATTGCCCAGGGGGTGTCCCTTAAAGATGCAGCCGTGGCCGGGGTTTACCTGCATGGCTGCTGCGGTGACGTTCTGGCCCGGGAAAAAGGGGATTTCGGCTTTCTGGCAACGGATATGATCCTGTCAATTCCAAAGGCTGTTCATGACATCATCAATGGAAGTTGAAATAACCGCCAGTTCGGACAGGGCAACAAAAGCCCTGGGACAAAAAATAGGAGCTGGTATTGTTTCCAGAATATCCATGGGCGTTTCAGGAGAACTGGGTGCCGGTAAAACAACTTTTATCAAAGGACTGGCAAAAGGGCTGGAGGTGCCGGATCACTATTATATCACCAGCCCCACATATACTGTCATCAATGAGTATCCCGGCCGCATACCCCTGATTCACATGGATCTGTACCGGTTAAGTGACAGTGAAGAACTGGAATACCTGGGATTTGATGATCTCATTGGGTCCTGTGCTGTGATCGCTGTTGAATGGCCCGAAATCATTGATGAAACCATATTTGCTTTGGACCTTAAGATAAGCATTGTCACAGATTCAGATTTCAACAGAAAAATAAGCATCATTGGCACTGGACTTAAGGGAAAAAAACTGCTAAACAATATTATTTAGTGTCTGAACGAAAACCCCGTGTTTGGACGAAAACTTGCCCAGGTGCAAGGCGCAAGAAATTTTACCAAATTTTGATAAAAGAGGGCGGAGTGTACTCAGGTACATGAGGCCCGATTATATAATTTGGTAAAATTTTGCAGCAACGCAGCGGATGGGTGAGTTTGTGCGCATAGCTCCTCTACGAGCCGTTCAAACACTATTTAACTATTTTATAAAACACAGGCAGGACTTAAAATGGCATTGAAAGTACAGAAATACGGGGGAACTTCAGTAGCCGACATTGACTGTATCAGAAATGTGGCCCAAAGAGTTGTCAGAACCCATGACCAGGGTGACAGGGTTGTTGTGGTTCTCTCCGCCATGTCCGGAGTAACGGACAGCTTGATTTCCCTGGCTGAACAGGCAGCAGATAAACCTGACAAAAGAGAACTTGACGTCCTTCTGGCAACAGGAGAACAGACAACAGCAGCCCTTCTTTCCATGATGCTGAATGAAATGGGCTACCGAGCAAAATCTTTACTCGGATTCCAGGCCGGGATTCATACCGATAAAAGCTCGGGCAGGGCCCGCATCCTTGATATTGATGCAGAAAGAATCGCAACCCTTCTGGACAAAAAAACCATTGTTGTGGTGGCGGGTTTTCAGGGCTCAGCAACAAACGGGGATATCACCACCCTTGGCCGCGGGGGATCTGATACCTCGGCCGTTGCAATTGCATCTGCCCTTCACGCGGATATCTGTGAAATATATACCGATGTGGACGGCATTTATACAACAGATCCCAGAATCTGCAGCAAAGCAAGAAAAATCGATAAAATTTCCTATGAAGAAATGCTTGAAATGGCCATTTTAGGCGCCAAGGTATTGCAGATCCGTTCTGTGGAGTTTGCAAAAAAATTTAATGTACCCATTCATGTCAGGTCATCATTCAGTGAAGAGGAGGGCACCATGGTTATCAACGAAAGTTCAGACATGGAAAGTGTTGTTGTTTCAGGAATCACCTGTGACAAAAATGAGGCAAGGATTACATTTAAAAAAGTGCCTGATCAGCCTGGCATTTCAGCTAAAATTTTTACGCCTCTGGCTGAAGCCGGCATCCTGGTGGACATGATCATTCAAAACACCCGATCAGGCGGCCAGACCGATTTGACCTTTACGGTTCCTGAAGCTGATTTTGAAAAGGCCAGGGAGATATCGGAAAAGGTAGCCAAAGAGATTGACGCATCTGAAATTCTCACTGCTGACAATATTGCCAAGGTGTCTGTGATCGGACTTGGCATGAAAAGCCATTCCGGCGTTGCATTAACCATGTTCCAGGCCCTTGCAGATGAAAACATCAATATCCGGCTTATCAGCACCTCTGAAATCAGAATTTCATGTGTTATCAAAGCCAAATATGCAGAACTTGCCGTCAGGGTTCTCCACAAAGCCTTTGGACTGGATTCAGATAAAGAAAAACAGAAATAGAGATTTCAAGAGTATCATTCATTCTGCCGTCACCTGAACCTGAATCGCCTGAAACAGCAGAGAGCAGTCAGGTATATCCTTATTTTTCATTCCAGAATGCCTCCTCGATCTCCCCTGCAATACAGCGGGCAGCAGCTGCGGGATCAGCTGCGGTCCTTACCGGACGGCCCACAACAATAAGGTCTGCCCCGTTTTTCACGGCCTGGCCTGGCGTTGTTATCCGTTCCTGATCATCTCCTGCAACAACGCTCCAGGCCGGCCTGATACCGGGTGTTACCACAAGGAAATCCTTTCCAAATTGTTTTTTTATCATCCCGGCTTCCCGTCCCGAGCATACAACCCCTTCACATCCGGCGTTAAAGGCCATTTCTGCCCGCTTCATCACAAGCAGATCCGTGTTATCAACATATGCCTTTTTAAATCCGCAGGCCTCCACAACCTGATTATCATTATCCGTCAGCAGGGTCACTCCGAGCACGCCGGTTCTGCCCTGACCTGCCGAAACCGCTGCCTTGAGCATCCTCTCAGAAGAAGCGCAGTGTACTGTAACCAGGTCAACATCCATTTTTACTGCCGCTGCCATGGCTTTATGAACTGTGGCAGAAATATCATGGAGTTTCAAGTCAAGGAAAATTCCAGCACGGCTCTTCTTTTTTACCATATCCACCACACCAGGTCCCTGACGTATAAAAAGCTCCAGGCCGATCTTAAACATTCCAACGCTGCCTTCAAGAAGACTTACACAGGATTCAGCCTGTTTCAGACTTGAAACATCCAGGGGGAAAACAATATAATCAATTCCTTTTTTTGTCATACACTGCACCTTTTATAAAAGCCTTCAGCCTTCAGTTATCAGCTAAAAGCTTTCATGCTTTGTTGTGTCCGCCAGGACATGGAGGGTATAGAAAACCATGCGTGCCTGGAAATAAGGGTCGCATCCCTGCCCCGGCAATATTTGGGTTGAAACTATAGCAGGATTAATGGTATTATAAAAAAATTGGATTAAGAAAGTCAATGGGGATATGATTCAACCCTCAGGCATTTTTCATGACACCCGGGAGCTGCAGGTTCACAAAAAAAATGTATATTGAAAAAAAACATATTTCAGCGGGACGTTTTAACGCATCTGCCGCGGGGCCTGTGATTTTCCAGGCCTTTCTCGGCACCTGTGTCGGGGTCAGTCTGTATGACAGAAGGGCCAGAGCAGGTGGACTGCTCCATGTACTGCTGCCGGAGCCCCCTTCTGAACTTCCCCCGGAGTATCCGGAAAAATATGCCTCAACTGCTCTGCCCATGCTTATAAAGGCGCTTAAGAAATACGGCGTACAGGAAAAAAATCTTGAGGCAGTTGTGGCAGGCGGCGCTCTGGTCGGGCCCTTGAGTCAGATGGACATAAACCTTGACATTGGCGGACGGTCAACAGAAATTGTTCTGTCAATACTCGACCAAAATAATATTTCTGTAATCCATTCCGAAACCGGTGGTTTTTTTACCTGCACCCTTGAACTGAATATGCATACCGGAAAAAGCACCATAAAACCGGTATTGAAAAATGAAAGCCAAAAAGCGTTCACCTGCGCGCCCCCTGCCAGGGAAACCATTCTTAAGACCATTGACCATTTAAACCCCATACCCCAGTCTGCCTTGAAAATCCTCAGGATGATTCAAAGGGACGACTACACCACAAAAGATATAACCGCTGAAATTTCAAAGGATCAGGTATTAAGCGGCCTTACCCTTAAACTCTGCAATTCTGCCTTTTTCTCCGGCAGGGCAAAAATAGAAAACCTGAATGACGCGGTTTTAATCCTTGGTGAAGAAACCCTTATGAAATCAATTATTACTGCCACGGTAAACAATTTTTTTAAACAGACGGGAACCGCAGGCTATTCCCTGTGCAGGGGAGGAATCTTTTATCATGCCGTCGGCTGCGCCTGCACTGCAGAAGCCATTGCCAGGAGAACAAACCGATCCGATCCCAAAAGAGCATACACAGCAGGTCTGCTCCATGATATTGGAAAAGTTGTTCTGGACCAGTACATTGCAAAAATCTGTCCTGTTTTTTTCCGGGGCATTGAGCACAATGGTGAAACATCCCTGTATCTTGAGCAGAAGATTCTCGGAACAAACCATTGTCAGACCGGAGGACAGCTTGCGGAAAAATGGCATTTTCCCGAATCCCTTCAACAGGTTGTCACCTTTCATCACACACCGGAAAAAAGCACAGAGCACAGGGAAATAGTCTGTATTGTATACCTGGCCACCCTGATCATGTCAAGATTCAACACAGGTCTTGTTCTGGAACGGGTAAGCTGCACCAGCCTTGAAACAGCACTTGACTCCCTGGGGCTGACCCTTTCTGATATACCTGACCTTATCGACGATATCCCCCTCAGCACATTTAATATAAAACTGACCAATTCAGCCCTGGAAAAAACCCACCCATGACACAAACCAGCAAACACGAAATTCTTAAACGTCTGCCAGGCGTGGACATTCTTCTGGAACTTGCGGATTCAAATCCAGACTTCAAAAAAATACCCCAGACAATTATAAAGGCATCCATACGCAAGGTTCTTGATCAGACCAGAACAGATATTCTTGAAAATAAATCCATTGCCTTTTCCTATGAAAAAATTCTTTCAAAGGTACTGACCCTGGCCAGAAAAGCTGTTGCACCTAAACTGGTCCCGGTTGTCAATGCCACTGGTGTTGTGCTGCACACCAATCTGGGCAGGGCTCTTCTCTGCAGGGAAGCGGTTGAAAACATGGCAGAAATTGCATCTGGATACTCAAATCTGGAATTTGATATTAAAACGGGAAAAAGGGGAATACGCTACCACGTGGTGGAAAATCTTCTGTGTGAGCTCACAGGTGCGGAGGCAGCCATGGCTGTCAACAACAATGCCGGAGCTGTTCTTCTATGTCTGGACACCCTTGCCTCTGGAAAAGAAGTCATCGTTTCCAGGGGAGAGCTGGTAGAAATCGGCGGCTCCTTTAGAATACCCGATGTCATGGCTAAAAGCGGGGGGATCCTCAAAGAAGTGGGAACCACAAACAGGACCCATTTAAAGGATTATTCAGAGGCGGTTAATGACAACACAGCATTGCTGCTAAAAGTCCATACCAGTAATTATCAGATCAAAGGATTTACATCATCGGTTCCACTGAAGGAACTGGCAGCCCTTGGCAGACAAAAGGATCTGCCGGTTATGGAAGATCTGGGCAGCGGCACCCTGATTGATTTTTCCCATTACGGCCTTGGCAGAGAACCAACAGTATCAGATGCTGTGGCATCGGGGGCAGACATTGTCACCTTCAGCGGCGACAAGCTCCTTGGGGGTCCCCAGGCCGGCATCATCCTGGGCTCCCGAAAATGGGTCGGCAGAATAAAAAAAAACCCCCTTACCCGGGCCCTGCGCATTGACAAGCTTACCCTGGCCGCCCTTGAAGCCACTTTGCAGATTTACCGCGACCCCCACAAAGCAGTGAAAACCATACCCGCTCTGGCCACGCTGACACTTTCATTTGAAGAAACCGCTTCCAGGACTGAAAAATTGATCAACATGCTCACCCCTTTAATCGGCAGCCGGGCAGATATTGCCAGCGTTGATCTTTCATCCCGGTCCGGCGGCGGGGCCTTTCCTGAACTTTCCCTTCCAAGCTGCTGTGTTTCTTTAAGACCTAAAACAATGTCAGTTGCCAGTCTTGAACAGAAAATGCGCATGGGCAGGCCGGCTGTCATCGGCAGGATTGAAAACAACAACTTTATTCTGGACCCAAGAACCATACAAAAGGGTCAGGCCGAGATTATCTGCAGGGCCCTGGATAAAATTTTAAACGGAGAACATACGCTGTCATGACTGGTGTTGAAAAAATTTTTTCCAATGATACCTTGTTTTCTGCAAAAGAACTCTCATTTTTAAAATCAGATTCCAAATCCAGTGAAAACAGGAATCAGAGTTTACCTCAAGGGTCATTAAAATCCCCTGAAATGTATCTTTCGGACCAGCTGTCCCCCTGCACAGCCGGGATGGACGCTTTTATCCTTAAACTCAGCCGGGCCGATATTCACAGGGATTTTTTTGTGTGCGCCGTGATAAAACTCCACACCCGGAAAACAAACCCGTCTGCCCGGTATCACCCCGTCAATGAAGAAACAAAGCAGTTTCTCGATAATTTTTTATCACCCACCAGAGGAATCTGGTACAGCATAAACCTTAATCATATTGCACTGGCCCTTTGGGGGGGAGAAAAAAAAACAATTGAAGATCATCTTTTTTTCATAAAAAAGGAAATTGAAAGGACTGCTCAAGTCACGGTATCTGCAGGGGCATGCTGGTCCGTTGCTGAACTTAAACTGGAAAAGGCTCAGTTTTCCAGACAGGAAATTTTTCACAATGCTGTAAAAGCCCTGGATCACGGGGCTTTTTATGGACCGGGCAACCTGACCTTTTTTGATGCAGTCTCTTTGAATATCAGCGGAGACCGGCTGTATCAGCTGGGAAGAATAAAGGAGGCAGCCCTGGAGTATAAAAAAGGGCTTGATCTTGACAGTGAGAACACCAATCTGTTAAACAGTCAGGGCGTTTGTTTCGCTTTGATGAATCAGCTTGATCTGGCTCTTAAAGCCTTTGAAAAAGCCATTGACATAAATCCAGAAGAGGTGATGGCAGTGTACAATGCCGGACTGGCATGTGTGGTGACACAACAGATGGCCAAAGGACTGAAGTATCTGCAGACAGCCAGCAGACTGAACAGTGATATTTATGAAATTGATCTGACAGCCGGTAAACTCTTTACCCGGGAGCAATGCTTTGACGAGGCAGAAATTCATATTAACAGGGCCGCCCGTCTGAGACCTGATCTGTCATCCCCTTACAGAACCCTGGGGGATCTTTTTATGGCCATAAAAAAATTTAACAGGGCTGAGGCTGCGTATAAAAAAGCGGTTAAACTCAACTCTTCTGATGCATATGCCCTGTCTGGACTGGCCCGGGCATATGAAATCCAGAACAATAACCTTGACATTGCCTTAACCTTTGCCTTGGAAAGTGTTGACCTGGAACCAGACAACCCGGCTTTTCATCGGAATCTGGGCCGTATTTATGATAAACTGAAAAAAAACGATCTTGCCGAACAATCTTTTGAAAAATCAGAAAAATTAAAATCAGCCAGTGTTTCAGAGGAAAATAATGAGACAATCCATTCTTGAAAGCCTGGAAACCAGTATTTCAGTCAAACAGAATTTTATAAGAAACAATCTTGATTTAATCGAAAAAGGGGCTAAATGTCTGGCAGACACCTTTAAAAAGGGAAACAAGGTTCTGATCTTTGGCAACGGCGGCAGTGCAGCCGATGCCCAGCACCTGGCTGCTGAATTTATAAACAGATTTCAGATGGAGAGACCTCCCCTTGCCGCCCTGGCATTAACAGTGGACACGTCGGTGTTAACAAGCATAGGCAATGATTACAGCTTTGATGATATCTTTCAAAAACAGATCCAGGGCCTTGGCAGAAAAGACGATCTGGCCCTGGGCATTTCCACCAGCGGAAATTCCCTGAATGTAATCCAGGGACTCAGGTCGGCAAAATCCATGGGACTTAGGACAATGGGCTTTTCCGGCACCAGGGGCAAAGTAAAGGATATGGTTGATTTTGCCTATTGCGTGGATTCCAGCTCAACGGCAAGGATTCAGGAAAGCCATATTTTACTGGCCCATATCCTGTGCGATCTGACAGAAAGGAGCCTTTTTAATGAATAAGCCTGTTTTCCCCCTGGATCTGTCAAAGATAACCACCTATTCTGTAAAGGACAGAAAGAGCAGGGTCAATGTCTCTAATTTTGCAAAACCCTGGACCCCGGGACACTCCTTTGCCAGCTTTCTTCACACCCTTTCAAAAATTCTGGCCGCAGACGATCTCATGGCTGTTATAGACGCGCTGGCTGAATCTGCCCGGAACAAAAAAGAGATCTGTTTTGCCATGGGGGCCCATGTCATAAAGGTGGGATTGAATCCTGTGGTAATTGATCTGATGAAGAGAAATATCCTAACCATGGTCTCAATGAACGGAGCGGGCATTATTCATGACCTTGAAGTTGCAATGAGTGGCAAAACATCTGAGGATGTGGCAGATTCCCTGGGCAGCGGATCTTTTGGCATGGCAGAGGAAACCTCGGTTTTCCTTGCCAGAGCAATAAAAAACAGCGCCCGGGACAAAAAGGGGCTTGGCAGGGCAGTGGGAGAGCTCATTGTAGCGGAAAACCTTCCCTATAGAAATCTAAGTCTGACAGCTGCCGGCGCTGAACTGAACCTGCCTGTTACTGTCCATGTGGCCGTGGGAACAGATATCATTCACATGCATCCTGATTTTGATGCCGGGGCCTGCGGGGCTGCCTCCCATCTGGATTTCAGAATTTTTGCCGCTAAAATTGCCACCCTTGAAAAAGGGGTATTTATTAATGCCGGCTCTGCTGTCATTCTGCCTGAAATCTTTTTAAAAGCCCTAAGCCTTGTTCGCAACCTCGGGTTTACACCAGACTGCTTCACCACGGTGAACCTTGATTTTATCCGTCATTACAGACCCATGACCAATGTGGTCAACCGGCCGACCATGAAAGGCGGAAAGGGCTATTGTATTATCGGCCACCATGAAATTTTAATCCCCCTGATTGCCGCAGGTGTATTGGAAAAATTCAGGGACTTGCCAAAACCAGATAAAAAAGATAGTATCCCCAGATGATCAGATATTCGACGGGGCTTTAGAAACGGCACGGCCGGCCCATGACCATCAAGTATCAGTTCATTATAATTGATTAACATATACACACAACAACCAAAGGAAATAAAATGCCCATATATGAATTTAAATGCAATGACTGCAGCAGCCATTTTGAAGTACTGCTTCTCGGAGATGAAAGCGGTGTTTGTCCGTCATGCAATGGGAAAAACCTCACCCGTCTGATCTCCAGATGCGGTTTTGTCAGTAAAATGTCTGGGGGTGACGGGGCGGAAAATGCCTCTCGGTCCAGCAGTTTTTCATCTGCATGCAGCGGCTGTACCGCTTCCAATTGTTCCTCCTGCACCAGCGGCTCCTGATATGAAAGACAGGATCAGCATCGGAACCCGTGGAAGCCAGCTTGCGCTGTGGCAGACCCACTGGGTTAAATCTGAAATACAACGCAGTTTTCCTCAGCTCAAAATTGATATTGCCGTCATCAAAACCACAGGAGACAGAATAGTGGACCGCCCTTTGGCCATGGTTGGCGGGAAAGGTCTTTTTGTCAAAGAAATTGAAACAGCGCTTTTCAATACAGAGATTGATCTTGCCGTTCACAGTATGAAGGACATGCCGGGCGACCTGCCCGAAGGTCTTGAAATCGGGGCTGTGCCTGTCAGGGAAAACCCTTTTGATGTTCTTATTTCAAGGGATAATACGGTTTTGGAAAAACTGGTGTCCGGATCAAAAATAGGCACCAGCAGCCTGAGGCGGGCCTCCCAGATCAAAATCATCCGTCCGGATCTTGTGACTGAATCCATCCGGGGAAATCTTGATACCCGTTTAAACAAATTATCTACAGGGGAATATGATGCTGTTTTGCTGGCAGCAGCCGGGCTGAACAGACTTGGCATGGCAGACCGGATTTCCCAGTGCTTTGATGAAACGATCATGGTGCCTGCCTGTGGACAGGGTGCCCTTTGTATTGAAACAAGGGAAAACGACAATGCACTTGCCCCGATCCTGGAATCACTGGATCATCAGGAAACCCGCATCACCGTTTCCGGAGAAAGGGCTTTTCTGAAAAAACTTGAGGGCTCCTGTCACATTCCAGTGGCCTGTTTCGGTAAAATCGAAAACAGCCGGTTGATTCTGACCGGCCTGGTTGCCTCGGAAAACGGCAGGGAAGTTGTTAAGGAAACCCTTACAGGGGATACTTCCCAGGCTGAAAAAGCTGGGATTCAACTTGCACAACGGCTTCTTGACAAAGGAGCCAGGCAAATACTTGAAAATCTGGATATTTAAATGAATACAAAAAACGGTAAAGTATACCTTGTCGGCGCAGGCCCTGGGGACCCGGGACTGCTCACCATAAAGGGTAGAGAATGTATCAGACAGGCAGATGTGGTTGTATATGATTATCTGGCCTCTCCTTCACTGCTGAAATATGCAGATGAAAATGCTGAAATTATCTATGCAGGCAAGCAGGGCGGCAGCCATACCATGTCCCAGGATCAGATCAATGCGCTGCTGGCAGAAAAGGCGGCCCAGGGATTGACCGTTGCCCGGCTAAAGGGAGGCGACCCCTTTATATTCGGCCGGGGAGGTGAAGAAGTGGAAGCCCTTATCCAGTATCACTGCCAAAACCATAATGATCTTGATCCCGTTGATTTTGAAATTGTACCAGGGGTTACCTCTGCCATTGCGGCTCCGGCATATGCTGGAATCCCGCTGACCCACAGGGAACACACCTCTTCAGTTTCCTTTATTACCGGGCATGAAGATCCTGCCAGGGAAACTTCCCGGGTCAACTGGAAATCCTTTGCCCGGAGCACCAGCACCCTTGTTTTTTTAATGGGAGTTAAAAACCTCCCCTTTATAGTGGAAAACCTGGTAAAAAACGGGAAGTCTCCTGACACCCCTGCCGCACTTGTCAGATGGGGGACCACGCCCCGACAGAAAACCATTACAGGGACGCTTGCCAATATTGTTGAAAGCGTTGAAACAGCCAGACTAAAACCCCCAGCCGTGATAATCGTCGGTTCTGTGGTATCCCTGCGTCAAAAAATGAAATGGTTTGAAAAAAAGCCTCTGCTTGGCAAATCAATCGTTGTCACCCGGGCCAGAAGCCAGGCCAGTGATCTGGTGACCCGGCTTGAAGCCCTTGGCGCAAGCTGCCTTGAGGCCCCGGCCATTGACTTTGCGCCGCCGGACGACAACACGCCCCTGGAAAACAGCATTCACAGCATAAAAGAGTACCACTGGCTGATTTTCACCAGTGTAAACGGGGTGTCCTGTTTCTTTAACACTTTGTTTGCCCTGGGAAAGGATGTCAGAGTCCTCGGACACCTGAAACTGGCCTGCATCGGGCCGGCAACCCGGGACAGGCTCAGGGACTTTGGTCTGGTCTGCGATATTCTGCCAAAAACCTACAGAGCAGAGTCTGTTGTAGAGGCCTTTAGCACTCAGAATCTTAAAAATAAAAAAATTCTTCTGCCCAGAGCCCTTGAAGCACGATCTGTTCTGCCTGTGGAGCTCAGCAAAATGGGGGCTGATGTCTTTGATATTGCGGCCTATAAAACCGTACAGGCGTCAGATAATCAGGATACACTCTTAAAGGCCCTGGAAGATAAAAAAATAGATATGGTCACCTTTACAAGTTCATCTACAGTTAAAAATTTTGTCCATCTGCTGCCCGGAGACCCGCCTGAGGATCTCCTATCCAATGTCACCTTTGCATCCATTGGACCGATCACCACGCAAACCGCAGAGGACCTCGGGATATCCATTGATATTTCCGCAGATACATACACCATTCCAGGCCTTGTTTCAGCCATACATGACCACGCAGTTAACAGCCGGCGTAAATCGTCAGATGTGTGATTAAGGAGATCATCAGAACATGACATTTCTATCTCCCGGGCAACTCCCTGAACACCCAATAGTACAAAACATCGATAAAACAGGCAGACAGATAAACTATCTTCGCATTTCTGTCACAGATCGATGCAACCTTGCATGCATGTACTGCGTTCCCAGGAAAAATATTCCCAGGCTTTCCTATAAAAAAATAGCCCGATATGAAGAACTGGTCAAAATCGTCAATCTGGCTGCGGATATCGGTATTTCAAAGGTGCGTATTACAGGGGGGGAACCCCTGGTCAGAAAGGGGATCTTTACTTTTATAAAAAAACTCCATGAAATTAAAAATATCAGAGATATTGCAGTGACAACCAATGGGGGTCTGCTGAAAAAACAAAAAACCAATTTAAGAAATTCTGGAATTAAGCGGCTCAATATAAGCCTGGACACCCTGGACCCGGAAAAATTTGAATTCATAACTGGAAAAAACTATTTTGAACAGGTCTGGCAGGGAATTATGACAGCCTATGACATGGGTATTTCACCCATTAAACTGAACTGCGTTGTTATGAAGCATATAAACGGCAATGAGATTACCGACCTTGCCGCCTTGTCTCTGAAGTATCCCTTCCACGTCAGGTTTATAGAGTATATGCCCATGGGCAGTTCAATTGTTGATGAGACTCAGCAGATGCTTATTCCGGAAATCAGGGAAATCCTTGACAATAAATTCGGCCCCCTTGTCCCGGTTCAAAAATCAGTTTTTGATGGGCCTGCCAAGCGGTTCAGGATCAGAAATGCGCCAGGAGAAATCGGGTTTATCTCACCCATCAGTTCCCATTTCTGCAGTGAATGCAACCGCATCCGCCTGACTTCCACAGGACGGTTAAGGCCCTGTCTTTTAAGAAACACTGAAACAGATATCCTGGGTCCTCTGCGTCAGGGGGCATTGGATTCTGAGCTTAAAGACATTATTAAAACCGTTATTAAAAACAAACCTGCTGCCCATGGGATTGAAAATAAAACTTCAGACAAAATATGCGCGCAGATGTCAGAAATCGGTGGATAGGTCCTGACATGAATATATCCGACTCCATACTGACCAGACTGGAAGAAAATGAACAGATTGCCCAGAAATTTCATGAACTTGAAGCGGGTATCCTTACCATTCTTGAATTTCAAGATTTTTTTGAAAATCTGCTCACACGGATCAGCCAGATTTTTGAGGTTCCCCATGTCTGGATTTCGATCATAAAGGAGCGTGCCATATACAATCATATCAAGGATATGACAAATTCCAGCGTGATCCAGTCAAACTCGGCGTTTCTTCCGGAAAAAGACTTTTATCGAATAACTGGAAAGCAGAGTCAACAACCCCTCGGCTAAAGACCGAGGGGCTTGCAAGGTAACTTGTAAGCCCGGTTGATTAGCCTAAGTCTTAACTGACTACGTTACATTGGAATATATAGTCATCCCAAGGTACTCCACACGC
>JAYEJJ010000303.1:0-8153 GCA_034660495.1 Thermodesulfobacteriota bacterium
AGACCTATGCTGTTGCTCTCGATTAAGTGCTTTTCAAAAACGCATAGGCTGAAAAGCACATCATAATCCGTCAATTCATCCCCTGAGCTAAAGACTCAGGGGTTTTCTTGCCGGTTTTTTATAAATATCAGATTGAAACCGCCGGCACAACTTCATTAAGACGAATGGATCTTTTTTTGCAAAAGCTGCAGAAAAATCCCGATATCATTGGATCATTTATATTTTATGGTGACGATAAAATAGTAAAAAACACTATGCCGGATGGTTTAAAAACATCAGATCTTGTAAGCCTTGGGAATAATTTAAAAAAAAGTTTCTCCCTTTGTCACTCCCTTTACTCAGATGTTGTCGATATGACGCTGACCCTGTCCGATAAAACCCTGGTCGTCAAAAGAATTGAGAATAATTACACACTTATCCTTGTAACCCCAAAAAGGAGTTTATCTGAACCCCTCAGCATTGAGCAGCCCAGGCAGATTGTAAACATACCTGGAATTGATCAATTTCTTTTGACTGATTCAACAGGAAAAATAGTGGCTGCCCATAACATAAAAAAACTCGAAAAAACAGGGAATATGGTCATCTCATGTGGTCAAAATGTATCCAGACTGGGAGAAATTGACTTTAAATATCTCTTCTTTTCCAGAAAAAATGGAAAATTTTTTTTTATATTTCCCGTTGGTAAACATTTTCTTGGGGTGGTAAAAGAAAAAAGGATTAATAATTTGACGTTTGCTGACAGTATAACAAAAGTTTGCAGAAAATATAATAAAGGAAACGGTATTTAACAGGAGGAGATCCATGGCAGCGCAGATAACAACACAAACAATTATTTTACTTTTTACCCTGATGATATATCTCATCATTATATTTGTTTTTAATAAAGCCAGGGTCAAATACGCCGGAGGCAAGTTAGGCAAGGTTGTTAATCTGATTCTGGTAACCGTATGCCTTTTGTTTATTGCGGATTACGTGATTTTTTTTAAAAGTTTTGTGAATAGTGATATCCTTGAAATCATAAGGGCGCTGTTTAGAACTGCAGCCCTCTCTTTTCTGGCCTATGGCGGGGCAAAAATGGCAGATTCATAAATTTCCCGTTTTATACCGGCCCCCCCTATTTTTCATGGATGGGATGTGCGTCTATTGTCTCAGGAGAACAGGGAAAAGATACCGAGTTTACTTTTTTTTTTACCAGTTGTAAATTCAGACCGGATCTCGCTGATAACATTTGTCATATCATTGACTATTTTGCTCTTCTCTTTTGAACCGGTTTGATATTTTTTCACATACCCCAGTACGTTTTCTACATCATTTACAATTGTATTGAGGGTGACACCGCCGATAATATTTCCGATTTTTTTAAGAACCTGGGTGGCATACTCAGCAAAACCCATAATCAAAAAATATTTAGGTTCGTCAATAATAACAGTTGCGTCCAAAGCCGTTGTAATTACCGCAAGGTTTGAGGAAAGCTTGCGGTCTGGATGATAATCCTTAAACAGATCTTTATATTCAAGGGCAAGGTCAGTCTTAATCTCATTAAACAGAGCATAACTCCTGTTGTCACCAAGTTCATCAACAACATGTTTTTTAATGACCTGCAGAATATCATTAAAAATAGTTATTATTACGGAAAAATCACCTCCTCCTTCCTGATCATCAAATTTCAGATCTTCCTTCTGCTCGATCAAACCGGAAGAAATTACGGAAAAAAGAATTTTATAAACTGCAAATTCATCATAGGCACTCTCATTGATAACCTGTCGAACGGTTCTTGTCCCGTCAATTAACGACAAAATTCTCCATTCGTTTGCATTGAGTTTTATCTCCTCCTTGCTCTGCATTTTTCCTGACATTTTAAACACCAGTTTATCACTGGGTATCAGCTCTTTTAAAAACGACAGTTCATCAACCCGTCTGGAGGCTTCAAGTATCAGCTTCATGGGATTAAGCTGAATGACAATCATTCCCTTTAAGTTTAATTTGGTATCTTTATATTCAAATCTTCCTTTTTTCCAGAACAGGAGATTATACAAAATCGTTTCCACCTGCCTGGTATTATATTTTTTAAGACTGTCAAGGGAAATATAACCTTTTTCCACGAGAACTTTACCCAGGTGTATATTTTCCTCCCTGGCAAGGGCGAGGCATTTTTGAAGATGTTTCGCTGAAAGAATACCATCTTTTCGCATTAAAACACCGAGTTTGGCTTCTTTAAGAGAGCTTGATGCATAAATAATCGTTCCCTGTTCAAAAAAAACCCGGCTTTCCTCCTCTTCACAGGTTACCCGGAGTACCCCTGTTTTCTGATCATTACATAGAAGCTGGAGGATACTTGCCAGTGTTAATCCTTCAAAATCACCTTGTAGATTCATAATAAATTATTTCCATCAAAAAATGTTTGTTGCGGGCTGAACAATTCACAGCCGGCAGAGCCCATAGCCCCTATGTCAAAAGCTGATTATTGCCGGCTACTCTTCTTACAAGCTCCCTGTAATCCTCTGCTCCACTGCACCCCGGAGCAAATTCATAAATTGTTTTGCCAAATGAGGGCGCTATACTGAAATTTTCATTGTACCTTATCGGTTTACAAAGATAATCACCGTAAAATTTTTTCAGCTGACTTAAAATTTTCCTGGGAGTATCAATCCTGGCATCCATAAAGGTTGGAACAATATATTTCAGATTTACCTCTTTTCTGTATTTCTGGATGGAAGTAAGGCTTTTCATAAATTCAGTAAGACCATGGAAGGGCATAAATTCAAGGGCAACAGGAATCAGCACTTCCTCTGCAAAAAAAAGAACATTCACCATAAGTTGATCCCAGCCGGGGGCGGTGTCAATTATAATATAATCATATTGATCCTCAATGGTTTTCATTGCTTCTGCCATGGTCCACTCTGCACCAAAACTCTTTTTGTTGATGATCCGTTGAAGTTCTGAAAGGGATTTACCGCCTCCAAGCAGCCATAAATTTTTTCTGGCGGAGATTATCGTCTCTTCCGGGGTCAATTCACCTGTTAAAAGCTCTGTTAAACCAACCTGATTTTTTTTATCAAGCATGTATGCAGACTGACCCTGGGTGTCAGTGTCCATGAGAAGCACTTTAAACCCTGCCATGGCAAGACCTGCAGCAATATTCACGGAAGTGGTGGTTTTACCAACGCCGCCTTTGTTTAATGCCACACATATTTTTCTTACATTTTCCTGTTTTTTATCAAATCCCGCCCTTTGTTTCCCTGTTTTCTGTTTTGGAATTTCAGGCTTTTCCCCTGCCATGACTTTTAACCTGCCCAAATCCACCAAAAATTTATGCCTGCAGCCACTGCAGCGGACAACCGCATCTTTCTTTGCAGGAAGGCGGGAGACATCTATTTTGTGTTTTCTGGCACACCGGGGACAGACAATAACAGTCACAGCCTCTCCTTTTTGATCATAATCGAGCCAGCCTCACTACGGGGTAAAGGCTTCCCTCACCACGGGGTAAAAGCTTCGACGGTTGCCCAAAGACATAAATATTGAAAAAACAATCTTTCTTAATACGCTTATTGGAAGATGACTGTTTTGTCAATATAAAATCGTGAAAACTGGAATTCCAAACTATGATTTTCCAGACCAGAAATGCTGAAACTCCATGATGAATTTTTTTGAACAGCGCCGCCGCCCCCAATTGCTCTGTCAGGAACGAGAACGTCGGGGTGGCTTTTGCCCTGGAAATTATATGGATTTTTATATTAATTTATGTTTTACTTCAATCAAAATCCAGAAATCCTGTATATTTTAAATTAATAAAGCAGCTGAATTTTCAAACCCATGAAACGGGAAAGGAGAGACAAAATGTATTTCAAGCAGATTACAGTTGAGGGAATGGGATGTCTTTCATATATAATTGGGTGTCCCGGTGCAAAGGTCGCCTGTGTGGTTGATCCCAAAAGGGATGTTCAGGAGTATATTGATCTGGCGCGCAAAAACGGAATGAAAATCACCCATATTTTTGAAACCCATGTTCATGCGGATCATGTCAGCGGTAATCAGGAACTTCAGTCCCGGACAGGCGCTGACATTTATTTTATGGAAGGCTCTCCAGTCACGTTCAGACACGGTGAAGTAAAAGAAGGAGAGACCATGACATTTGGCAATGCAAAACTCCAGTTCATCGGAACTCCGGGGCATACCCCCAATGCCATGTCCATCCTTGTTACAGACCTGGCCCGCAGCAATGACCCCTGGCTGGTGCTGACCGGGGACTGCATGTTTGTGGGAGACATCGGCCGGCCAGACCTGGCAGGCTCAGAACTTATTGAGGAGCAGACCCTGAATCTCTATGATTCCCTTTACAACAAACTGGGCGCCATGCCGGACAATCTTGAAGTGTTTCCCGCCCATGGAGAAGGCTCCCTGTGCGGCAGGGGAATGAGCGCAAAATCCAGCTCCACCATAGGATTTGAAAAACGCAGCAATGAACTGCTCAATCTTTCCAAAGAAGCGTTTAAAAAAAGAATGATGCAGACATTTCCCTCCCGTCCCAAAAGTTTTACCCATATCATCAATATGAACAAGAATGGTGCGCCTTTATTTGACCGGTGCCCCATGGTCCGTGACATGAGCCCGGCCCAGCTCAATGAGGAAATCAAAAACGGAGCCATGGTGCTGGATAGCCGGGACACTGCAGCCTTTGGCGGGGTACATATTCCAGGTTCCATTAATATCGGGTTTGCCAAACAAACGGCCAACTGGATCGGGATGGTAATAGAACCCGAGGCCAGACTGGTTCTCATTGTAACGGATGAGCCGGCCTATGAAGACATGATTGTTCATCTTCACAGAATCGGCTACGACAATATTCTGGGCTATCTGTACGGCGGCATTGCAGCCTGGCAGGAAGCCGGACTTCCCATTAATCAATTGTGGCAGATTTCTGCGGAAAAATTGAAAAGTAAAATCAAAAACAACAAATTCGGCTGTCTTTACGATGTGCGGACCCCGGCTGAATTTGAAAGCGGCCATATTGAGCAGGCAACCCCCCTGCCCCTGCCCGAACTTCTCAATCATGCCCCGGATATTTCAAAGGATGAAGAGGTTATCGTAACCTGCGGCGTGGGATACCGCGGCAACATAGCTGCCAGCTTTCTTCAAAGCGAGGGATTTGTCCATGTGCACAGCCTGGCAGGTGGAATGTCCGCCTGGATAAACAGCGGCGGTCCCGTTTTTTGATCCCGGGTTGCCCAACAACAAAAGCGGTTTTGAGCGGCAGCTGTCAGCACGGATGCTGAAAACAGCTGCCGATCGCCTCGGAGCAAATCCTGGATGATTTACGAGAGCCGAAGGCAAGCGACTGCTTACATGAGCGGAGGACAATACCCTGGACCGGGTCCGGCGCACCACGACTTTCATATAAAAAATAAGTAAAGTGTCCCTGTATTTTGTGATGGCTGTGATGGCTTTCATTTAAAAAAGGCTGAATTTACATAGGGGGGTTATCCTTGTAAATTCAGCCTTGAAACAATCCTTTAAACGCAATAATCAGGTTTTTGTGTCTGATTTCTGGTGAACGTAAGCCTGATACCTCACACTTTTCTGCGGTCTACTCCTCTTCGCCTGTCGTTTTCAAATGAAAAAGAGATAAACACACCATCCCGGACACTTTTTCTTCTGTCCACCCTGTTTCTGCGTCTGTTTTTATTTTTTCTTGCAGATATCATTTTTTTTCGACTGCTTAAGGGCAGTCTTATGACAGGAACAACAGATTCAACCGAATCCTTTTTAATCGGCAGTATTTTGGGTAGTTCATACATTTTTTTCTCCAAAGACGCTTTTTTAAACGCTTGTTTTAAATATCGTCAAAAGGGGAAAAAACTTTAAAACTCGATCATCAAGTTTTTTAATACCGCCGCCCCCAGCGGTTGCCTGTCAGGAACATTGAGAACCGACTAAAAGGATATCCAGTTGCAGTTTCAATGGTCCGGGAGATATAATATAATTAATTCTTCATTTCCTTTATCAGCCGGCTTGTTCTTACAAAAGGAACATATTTAAGGTCACAGCTGATAATATGTTCAACCAGCCAGTCCCTCATATTTTTTATTATCTCATAGGAAAGATTGTCCCTGTCATCTGATACCTGCCTTCTTAATGAAATTGTGTTTTTAATAAAACGTCTGTGTTCTCTGGCATGGGCATCGGTATCCGGGTATCCGCATTTTCGCAAATAAGCTTCTTCCAGGCTGAAATAATACCTGGTATATTCATTGATTTCAGCCACCATGGCTGAACATTCCTTGTTATCAGCATCTTTTTCCTTCAGGTCAATGAGAACATTAAAAAGTGCGAACATTTTTTTCTGCAGCTCATCAATCTCATTGATATCCACACTTAATTTTTCATCCCAATCTATCTTTTCCATGTAACACTGCCGATACTTTTTTTCTTATAAATAATTATAAGTTGCGCCTTTTTAGGCGGGTGTATCTACCACAAGAGTCTTCAACAAGATGTTAGTTAAAGGCTCCTACTATGTCCCTATCTGCTCTTGATCCATCAACCAATTTGACAGTTTTAGCTCCGCCAAGTCGATTGTTAATTACACCAGTTTGGGGGTGAGTTTTGCTGGTGTATTCTTCTGTTGTGATGACCACTTTACAACCTAATTTTAAAGCAATCCATTCAAGTCTTTGTCTGAATTTGTAAAATGACAGACCCATCATGGCTCTTACGGATTTACTTCTTATCTTGCGAGTTGATTTGTTAGCCATGTCTTTAGTTTCAAATGTTGGTAAAATCACAGTGGTAAAGTTTTTACAAAGCAAATTGGCAGTCTTATAATGCAATTCTGTAATGAGATTAAGAATTTTTTCTCTCAATCTTTTGGCAGCTTTTTTAAGACTACGTTTTTTCTTTTTGTTTTTTGTTTTAGCAATTCGACCGATCAAATTGTCTAATGCTAAAAAATATTTAAACATTGTTTCACTTGTATCAATACCGATTTTACCGCTATAATTTGGAGAATAGAAGCTGATAAATGAGCGTATGCCTGGATCAAGAGCAACTGTTTCTGGCTTGGTTCTCGCATCTCGAACAAGTTTTTCTTTATGACTTGCGCACAAAAACCAGCTTCCATTTCTCCAAAGTAACCGACTATCACAAAGATCCTCAGGGATGTCTTCTTTGAAATTTAGATTTTTACCAGGAATTCTTGGATAAATTGAATTTGTTTTGATTGCTGTTTTAGGAATAAAACATGATTGAGTAGGGTTTTTCCTACTTCTAAAATGTGGTCTTCCTTTTGCAGCCCAAAAAGCTTCACAGGCTTCTTTTATGGCGATTGCTTTTACCTGGAAGGGTACCTGTTTCGTCCATTCTGGTAAAAATTGAGTTGCATATTTTTTGATTTCCATCCAGTGCGGTGCGAAAATGCAACATGATCTGATAAAATCAATTGTCCAGTTAAAAACCCATCTTGAAACATCAGTCCAGCTTTTCAGAATTATCTTTTGATTTGAGCTTGGATAGATCCTTATTAATTTTGTTTTTGTAACTTCTAAGTCCGTGCAGTCTACAGGAGAAGACATGCAAAATTGAGAGTAAATCCCTGGTAAGTTCTTGTTCGGGTGAATGCTCAGTTTTGTCGAGAACCATGAGTTTGCCACCTGATCGTTCAATAATCCATTGGATGAGATCAAATCCGAATCTACCAAGTCGATCACGGTGGGCAATGATAATTGTTTGCTTAACACCTGACATGCTGGATTCCAAAATGGCTCTAAGTTTTTTTCTTTTAAAATTGAGCCCTGAGCCAATGTTTTTTTTAATTTCTGCATTTGGAAAGTTCTCCATCATAAAGTCAACTTGTCGTTTAAGATCATCTTTCTGTTTGTAAGATGAGACTCGACAATAGCAAATTGTTTTTTCTTCTATATTTTCTCTTATTACTATTCTGCGATGTCCACCTAGAGTTCTTTCTGTTTCTATTTTTCCAGAGTTACTCCAATCTCGTACTGTTTGAGGAGTAACTCCAACTTTTTCGGCATATTTATAGAAAACCGGCAAGAAAACCCCTGAGTCTTTAGCTCAGGGGATGAATTGCCGGACTCGCTAACCCTGAGATTCAATATATTTCCTTACGGCATCAATGGAAGCATTTCCGATTGAGCAAC
>JAYEJJ010000304.1:0-29863 GCA_034660495.1 Thermodesulfobacteriota bacterium
TAAAAATTGATGATATACAATCCTTTAAGCAAGGCAAAGCCTTACTTATCCGTATAGTCTCAATGCTTACAAAATTATGTCAACCACGTTAACGAACACGTTTACGTTCACGAGCACGAGCACGAGCTCTCAAAGATCATGGCTAAAGCTACCCGCCTAAAAGGCGGGGGTTTTAACCTTAAATGAGACCAATAAATGACCCAGATTATTACAGTGACAAGCGGAAAAGGCGGAACCGGCAAAACCAGCATCAGCCTTAATCTGTCTCTGCAGCTGGCCGCTCTGGGGTTTAAAACCGCACTCTTTGATGCAGATCTCGGGCTTGCCAATATCAATGTTCTCACTGGAATCTACCCGGACAGGGATCTGGCATCTGTTATCACCGGCAAACACACCCTTGATGAGATAATAATAAAAAACTACCAGGGCATTGATATCATTCCCGGCAGTTCCGGGGTGGAAAAATTATCAGATTTATCACAAACACAAGCAGACCTGCTTGTCAGATCCTTTGTCAGCCTTGACCAATATGACTTTTTTTTATTTGACACCTCTGCCGGCATTTCATCCCAGGTCATCTCTTTCTGCATGGCAGCCAGCTATATCATTTTAGCCGTCACAACTGAACCCACTTCGCTTACCGATGCCTATGCCCTGATCAAGGTACTTTCAAAAAAAGGGTATAAATCTGATATCAATATCATTATCAACCAGGCTGAAACCAAAAAAGCAGCAGAATCAGCCTATGGCCAGCTCAAAGATACGGTCTGCAAATTTCTGCCCGTCAGAACAGCCCCCCTTGGCATCATTGCAAAGGACAGACATGTGGCCATGTCTGTTGTCACCCAGACCCCCCTTACCCTGCTGTTCCCCGATGCTCCGGCAGCCGTAAGCATTAAAAAAATAAGCAGAAAAATAGCGTCCCATGCGGGCAGGAACACATTTCTTCCCCTTGAAATCTTCTGGGAACAATGTATTGGGTATTTATCAGAATCAGAGCAGGAAAAAAAAGGGGCTGACAAAAAAGAAACAATGGAAAATGCTTATTCATCCAGTTTACCCCCAAATACAGGATCCCGGATCAACACCATTCTGTCTGACCTGGAAAAAAGAGCCGTCCAGATGTCAAAGGATATACAGGCCCTTAAAAAATATTTGAACGGGTTAGACAGTCAGGGCAAGGCAGCATCCAGGCCTGAGGTTACTCTGGACTTTGAAGCCTGGCTTGAAAAATCAGGGCTCACAGGATCATCAGGCTTTTATGGAAAAACCGATTAAAAGTCCTCCGACGTTCTTGTTCCTGACAGAGCACCCATTGGGGACGGAGTATCCCTTACTTTTTCAGCTCAAGGATTCTATTGTATACGGTATTTTTGGGCAGGCCGCAGTCCCGGGCTATGGTTTTTGCAAGGCTTGATGTTTTCACACCCGGGATGTGCAGTGCTTTGATTATTTTTGCGTCAATTTCTGACCCAGTTTCTCCATCAGGGGTGTTTTCACTGATTTGTTTTTCCCGGGGGGGCATGCCCCGGCAGAACACAGTGCATTCGCCTTTAATGGCATCCCTGTGTTTTAATTGATCCATTATCTCTGTTAAAGTCCCGCGGATAAACTCCTCATGGAGCTTTGTGATCTCCCTTGCCACCATGGCATATCTGTTGCCGAAAACATCATTCAGGTGTTCTATCAGGGAAAGAATTCTTTTTGGGGATTCGTAAAAAACCAGACTGGCGTTTAAATTTTCAAGCGCTGCCAGTACTTTTCCCCGTTTTCCATGCTTTTTCGGCAGAAATCCGTAAAAAAGAAAACAATCCGATTCAAACCCTGTTACACTCATCCCTGCGACAGCTGCACAGGGCCCGGGGATCGGAACCACCTGGATGTCATCCTTAACCGCTGCCATGACAATTCTGCTGCCTGGATCGGAAATCAAGGGCGTACCTGCATCTGACACCAGGGCAATATCTTTTCCGTTTTTAAGCATATCAACGAGAAAGGCTGTTCTGATGTGTTCATTATGTCCATGGCAGGAGATGAGTTTGTTTCTGATCCCGCAGGCAGCAAGCAGCTTTCCTGTATGCCGGGTATCTTCTGCAGCAATGAGAGACACTTCCCTGAGTATCCTCACCGCCCTGAAGGTGATATCTTCAAGGTTGCCAATGGGCGTGGCTACCACATACAATGTTCCGTATTTTAATTTGCTTTGCCGTTCCAATGTCTGATCCATGCATTTGGTGTTCAAAGAAAACATTCAGATAAAAAATTGAAACGCATTTTCTATATGCTCAATCTCAAAATCATTTCTGCTTCTGGTTACGGCAATGACATCAAACCGGGTCCTGACCTCTCCGAGATTATTCTCCCTGAGGTAAAATGCCGCGCCAAGGGAAATTTTTTTCTGTTTGACCGGGGTAACCGCTTCCCTGGCAGATCCCATGCGCTGTCCCTGCCTGGCTTTTACCTCAATAAAGACGAGAAAGGCGTTATACCGGGCAATAATATCGATTTCCGCAGATCGGGTTCGATAATTTCTTTCAACAATGCTATACCCTTTTTGTTCCAGAAACACACAGGCGGCCTGCTCTGCCTGTTTTCCAAAATTTCTGTTGCTGCCGGCCATGTCACACGCCCCTGACCCCTTTAAAGGTTTTTCTATGTTCCGGACAGGCGCCGTATTTGACAATGGCCGCCCTGTGGGCCTTGGTGGGATACCCTTTGTGCTGTTTGAAATTGTAGGCCGGATACCTGTCATGCAGACAAGCCATCAATGTATCCCGGGTAACCTTGGCAACAATAGAGGCCGCGGCAATGGAGATGCTTTTTGAATCCCCTTTGACCACGGCCTTCTGACTGATATTTGAGTCAATGGTGAATTTCCCGTCAATCAAAAGATAATCCGGAGGCACTGCAAGGCCTGCAGCCGCTCTTTTCATTGACTTAAGGGATGCCCTGAGGATATTGATCTCATCGATTTCACTGCTGGATGCCATGCCGGTTGACACGGCAATGGCATTGTCAACAATAAGGGAAAACAATTGTTTTCTTCTGGCAGGGGATAATTTTTTGGAATCATTTATGCCGCAGTCGGGAAACCCTGGATGCAAAATCACAGCCGCAGAAACAACAGGGCCGGCAAGGGGACCCCTGCCGGCCTCATCAATACCTGCAATAGACCTGTATCCGTTTTTAAACGCCTCGTTCTCAAAAAACCACATCAACGATTTCTGCCCTTTGGCATTATGCCGGCCGTCTTTCTCTGATCCGCGCGGCCTTGCCCCTGAGATTTCTCAGGTAGTAGATTTTTGACCGTCTGACCCGGCCCCTGGAAACCACCTCGATTTTATCCAGGGCCGGCGAATAAAGGGGGAAAATCCTTTCCACCCCAACGCCTCCGGATATTTTCCTGACGGTAAACCTGGCGCTGGCAAGCCCCTTGGTTTTTTTTATCACCACACCGGTGAACATCTGGATTCTCTCCTTATCCCCCTCTTTGATCTTGGCATGCACCTTTACTGTATCACCGGCTCTGAAATCCGGAAGATCAAGACGCATCTGCTCTCTTTCTATCTTGTTCAAG
Organism: Thermodesulfobacteriota bacterium; assembly: GCA_034660495.1. Lineage (GTDB taxonomy): Bacteria > Desulfobacterota > Desulfobacteria > Desulfobacterales > Desulfobacteraceae > DATFJZ01. The sequence continues at coordinate 3,578 of JAYEJJ010000304.1, forward strand.
ACATTCATTGTATTTTTTTCTCCCCTGCTTTATAAAATGCTGATTTTTATAAGGTCATTCGTTTACGCTTCATGGAAATCCTGTCCAGGATAATGGAAACCGCAGATCTTACGGAAAGATGGTTGTATCCGTTCCAGCCGCTGATCGGCTCAAGAATGACATCACATCCTCTTACAAAGGCTTCTGCCAGTCCCCAGGCCGTTCCAAAGGCCAGGACATAAGCTGTTTTATCTTCCATTTTCTGAGTCAATTCACTGACTGAAACCGACCCAGTGTACTGGGCAGCACTTGTTGCCACGGAGACCACGCCATGTTGGTGCGCCGTTTTTAAACTCTGTTTTACTTCCTCAAAATCTGTAACCACCTTTATCAATTCAAGGGCCTGTTTTCTAAAGGGATTGATTATGCCACCAACACCTGATCTCCAATGGGCCATCACCTCTTGGGCAAGGATCTGCTGATCCTCAAGGGGGGTGACAACATAAAATCCAGCTGCCCCAAATGTTGCTGCCGCCCTTGCTATATCATGCAGATCAATTGTTGTCAAAGCCGAGGCAATGGTCTGGCCTTTTTTATTGGCAACAGGATAGTGAATCAGAGCAATATAGAGATTATACATTGATAAGGGCTTCCAAGTCCCTGCACCAGGCCCTTAATATTTTCTTCTCTTCCCTGTCAGGCGGCCTTTGTTTAAAAAGATCCCTTCTTTTGATAAAGGTGCGCTTCAGTGAATCCTCACAGCGCCACAGGTCTACCCTGCCATGATCTCCCGATAAAAGGATATCAGGCACTTTTATTCCATCAAAGACCGGGGGCCTTGTGTAATGGGCATGCTCAAGTCTGTCATCTCTAAAGGAATCCAGACGGGCAGACGCACCTTTGCCAAGCACTTCCGGCAGCAGCCGTGACACGGCATCAATAACAACCATAGCTGCAAGCTCCCCCCCGGTCATCACATAATCGCCTATGGAGATCTCCTCATCCACGTATTCACGGCTTACGCGCTCATCAATGCCTTCATACCGGCCGCAAATAAAGATAATATGCTGTTTTTCACCGGCAAGGGCAATGGCTTTATTCTGATCAAAGGGCTGTCCCTGGGGTGTCATCATCACGACCCGGGTCTTCAGCCCATGGATGCTGTCCTGATCCATTGTGCTGGCGCCACCTTCATGACTTGTTTGTAAAGGCATACCCGGTGGATGACCTTTGGCAAATTCAAGGGCATCAACCACAGGACCGGCCTGCATGACCATGCCTGCACCACCGCCGTAGGGTCTGTCATCCACCTTGTTATGAAGGTTATGGGAAAAATCCCTGATATTGATGCATGCCCCTGCAATAAGGTTTTTTTGGCAGGCCCTGCCTATAATGCCATGGGCAAAGAAAGCATCCACCAGATCAGGAAACAGGGTCAATACCGTAAATCTCATATCAGAACCCGGCAGGCTGCAGTCCATCAGGAAGATCGACCAGCATCTTCTGATTATCAATATCAACCTTAAGAACAACCGAGGCCAGTGCTGGTACAAGGGTCTCTTTTCCAGCATCTCTCACAACAAAAACGTCGTTGCTGCCCGTTGCAAAAATATGATGAATCACGCCGATCCCCCCTTTATCCACATCAGTCACTTCAATCCCCATAAGATCCTGCCAGAAGTAAGTGTCTCTGCCAGGCTGGGGGACAGCTGATCTGGGAATAAGCAGACGGCTTCCCACAAGGGTCTCGCCATGATCCCTGTCCACCCCCTTAAACAGAATCAACAGACCTTTTTTATGGAAGGATATCTTTTCAATGGTGTACCCTTTCCTTTTCCCATCTGATGTGTCAACCTGCAGCTCAATTCCCGCCCTGAAGGTGTCATTGGATTCAGCAAAGGACTGCACTTTTACAAATCCCTTCAGGCCGTGCACCCCTGTTACCCTGGCAATGGTAAACAAACCCCTTTTCCTTTACCGGTTATTCCACAATTTCAAGAACTGTTCTTTTTTTCATCTTTGCAGAAGCCGCACTTAATATGGTTCTCATAGCCCGGGCAGATCTGCCCTGCTTGCCAATTACTTTCCCAAGATCCTCTTTTGCCACCTTCAGCTCAAGCACAGAAGTCTGATTACCAATAACCTCTGTAACTTCAACGCTGTCAGGATTATCCACCAATGCCTGTGCAATGTACTTAATCAGCTCTTTCATAATACCGTCTCCTTATAAATAGGTGTTGAGAATATGGGATTATTCTACAAATTTCATGCTGGATCTGAACTGAAACCTTTTTTCTTGAGCAGACTTTTAACAGTTGTTGTGGGCGTTGCCCCTTCATTCATCCAGTATCGGATACGATCCTCCTTTAATTCAACAACCGAGGGGTCAACCATGGGGTCATAGGTGCCAAGTCTTTCAAGAAAACGTCCATCTCTGGGTGACTCTATGTCAGCTGCCACAATTCTGTAAAAGGGCTTTTTCTTAGCACCATGTCTTGCCAATCTTATTTTTACTGCCATTCCTCTTCCAATCTCCTTAAAATGGAAGCATGCCCTTTAAGGACCGCATGCCGCCTTTATTAAACTTTTTAACGATCTTCATTGTCTGGGTGTAGCTTTTGAGAAGCTTGTTGACATCCTGCACGCTCACGCCGCTTCCCCGGGCAATTCTCTTTTTCCTGCTCCCCTTGATAATGCCGTGATTTCTCCGCTCTTCAGGGGTCATGGAATTAACAATAGCCTCAATCCTGACAAATTCCCTTTCATCAACATTCAACCCTTTGAGCTGTTTCTTGTTGATGCCGGGAATCATACCAATGAGCTCCTTAACTGAACCCATTTTTTTTACCGAAGCCATCTGGTCCCTGAAATCCTCAAGGGTAAACTGATTCTTTTTCAGTTTTTTTTCCATGGCCTCGGCCTGGCTCTGGTCCACTGATTCCTGGGCTTTTTCAATCAGGGACAGGGTGTCGCCCATGCCCAGAATCCGTGATGCCATCCGTTCCGGGTGAAACGGCTCCAGTGCTGTGGACTTTTCACCGACACCGATAAATTTCAGGGGCTTTCCTGTGACCGCTTTTATGGAAAGCGCTGCTCCGCCCCTGGCATCTCCATCCATCTTGGTGAGGACAACCCCTGTAATATCAAGTGTTTTATCAAAGGCACCAGCCTCGTTAACTGCATCCTGCCCGGTCATGGCATCTGCCACGAAAAGGATTTCACAGGGCTTGACCGTTTTTTTTATATCTACCAGCTCTGCCATAAGGGCTTCATCTATATGGAGGCGGCCGGCTGTATCAATGAGAAGTACATCATACCCGTTATCCGCACCATACTGCTTTGCCCTGGAACATATATTTTGCGGCTTCATATCAGGGGTTGCGGGAAAAACCGCAACATCCAGCTGAGACCCTATTTTTTTAAGCTGTTCAATGGCAGCGGGCCTGTAGACGTCAACAGGAACCAGACAGGGAGTTTTACCCTTTTTTCTTAAATACAGGGCCAGTTTACCCGCTGTTGTGGTCTTGCCCGAGCCCTGAAGTCCGACAAGCATCACTGAACAGGGAAGTTTCCCTTCAATTTCAAGACCTTCATGGGAAGACCCCATCATCTGTGAAAAAGCGTCATAAACAATCTTTACAACCTGCTGTCCAGGAGAAAGGCTCTGCATGACCTCCTGACCCAGTGCCCTTTCTTTTATATCTGAAATAACTTTTTTTGCAACCCTGTAATTCACGTCCGCTTCAAGCAGGGCCATGCGAACCTGCTTCAGCCCATCCTCAATATTTTTTTCTGTCAGGGTTCCACGGCCTTTCAGCTTTTTAAAGGCAGTGTTGAGTTTATCACTTAAATTATCAAACATATAACAAAACCATAACTTGATATCCACGCATTTTCACAGACAGATTAAATTTTTAAAAATAATATAAATCCCTGTATAAGTCAAGAATTTTATCGTCTGGATCAAAGTGTATTTACTGTATTACAGCAGGTTTGCCCCGCGGGTTTTACTGCAATCTTGATGTTTACCATTACGTTCAATCGTGCTATAATAAATGGTTTTAAAAAACAAGTCAACCATCTTAGGAATCTGGAAAAAGATAATATACATATATTGCGCAGGCCAATTTGTATGATCGGGTTGTTCGTCTTCAAGGCGCGGTAATGGGGGCATATTGAAATATGTTCCATTAGCGCAACGCAGGAGACGGGCAAGAAGACAAGAAGGATGCGTGGATTATTTTTTGGAAGATCCCTTAACACACGGCAAAAACAACATGCATAATTTTGAATTGACCTCCGGGAAACACTGAATGAAAGATATAAAAGAATTTTCTCGTCAGGAGCTGGGCGCCTGGCTGGAAGAAAAAGGGATAAAATCCTTTAGGGCAGGGCAGATATTTAAATGGATCTATCTGCGCCAGACCGATGAGTTTAACCAGATGACAGACATTGGCAAACAGATGCGGGACATGCTGAGCAGCAGTTTCTCGATATCAAGGCTTGTACTGGAAAAAAGTGAAATGTCATCCGACGGCACGGAAAAACTTTTGTTCAGACTTGATGACAACAATTATATTGAATCGGTGATCATCCCTGGAAAAGAGCGATTTACCCTGTGCATCTCATCCCAGGTGGGATGCCGGCAGGGCTGCAGGTTCTGTCTTACCGCCAGGCAGGGATTCAGACGCAATCTCACCTCGGCTGAAATTGTCTCCCAGGTCAGAGATTCGGAAAACATACTGGCCAGGCGGGTCGGTGCCAGAACCGCGACCCTGTCCAATATTGTTTTCATGGGAATGGGAGAACCCCTGGCCAATTACTCGGCTGTTGTCAAATCCCTTGAGGTGATAACAGACAGCGATTACGGGCTTAAATTCTCCCCGAGACGGGTCACCATTTCCACCTGCGGCCTTGTCCCTGAAATAAGGCAGCTGAACCGAGACACCACCACCAACCTGGCCGTTTCTCTCAATGCCACAGATGACAAGACCCGCTCCCTGCTCATGCCTGTCAACAAAAGACACCCTTTAGGCGAGCTGCTTGACGCATGCCGTGAGTTTCAAACCAAACCCAGGAACAGAATCACCTTTGAATATATCCTTATCAAGGGCATCAACGACACAAAAGAAGATGCAAAGCGCCTTGTCACCCTGCTGTCTCCCATCAAAGCCAAGGTCAATCTGATTGCGTTCAACCCCCATGACAAAAGTGATTTCAAACGACCCCATCCAGATACCATCAGCTGTTTTATGCAGATACTCCTGGACAGCAAAATGACTGCTATTATCAGAAAAAGCAAGGGAGATGATATTTCTGCCGCCTGCGGCCAGTTAAAAGGAAAAGTCACAGCATAAAAGGCTTGATGTCAGCAGGGTCAGCTGCAGGCACAATGATACGGTCATATCCCCCATTGCCTTTTATTTCAATTTCTGCTGAACGGCCCGGCCGGATTTTTGTGTAGCCGGCACAGATCGAGGCGGCCCGCTTTAATGCTGTTTCATCTGCGCCCCCTGGCACAAGCATGACCGGCCCCGGTATATTTACCGGTTCCAGAAGTACATCCCAGGTTTTATCATACAGGGCCATGATATGGTCATTGTCCGGTTCTGATCTGCCAACCACCACCTTTGTCTGTTCATCCAGGCGGATATGACGGCCGTGTTTGAGCAGGTACAATTCCCTTTTCTCATACTTTTTCTGAACAAAAACAAGATCCCTGAGCCGGCTGGAAAATCCTTTGTCCGTCAAAAGACATCCCCCTGAAGGCGCGGGAAATTCCTTGAGACCCAATTTTTTGGCCATTTGCAGCTGCCCCTTTCTTGACCGTCCCGAAAGGGCCGAAAGGCGGCTTCTGTCCACAAGTCCCTGTTTTTCAACATGGGATTCCGGAAGAATCCCGGCGCTGAGGGGACGAAGAATAAATCTGTCAAATCCCGACTGCTTTGCCACATAACCCATGGCATTTCTGGTCTGGGATTTAGGCCGCTGGCCGGCCACTTCTCCGCTGAATAAAAAGTCAAACCCACTCTGCTCCATGATACGGCCTGCCCTTGCAAACATCAGCGCATGGCAGTCCATACAGGGATTCATATATTTCCCGTATCCTGCTCTGGGATTTTTAAGCATGGTCATAAAAACATCTGTTATATCCTCAACCATAACGGGAATGCCGGTTACATCTGAGGCCTTTACAGCCGCTCTGGAAGAGAAAAAAGGGGTTTCAAAGCACACCCATTCAACCTCAATACCCTGATCTCTTAAAATCAGAGCGGCAAGGGTACTGTCAAGCCCCCCCGAGGTAAGCCCAAGGGCCCTTACTTTTTTGGTGACACCCGGCCTGTCGTATTCTGTTTTTACTTTTTCTGCTCCCAGAACTCTTTGCTCTCCTTTAAAATATCATCTATATCATCATCTATATCATCATCTTCAAAATCTGACAGGTCAAATTCGTCCAGGACCTCATCTGAATCATCTGAATCATCTGAATCATCTGAATCATCTGAATCATCTGAATCATCTGAATCATCTGAATCATCTGAATCCTCTGAATCATCTGAATCATCTGAATCATCTGAATCCTCTGAATCTTGTGATTCTTGTGATTCTTCTGATTGTTCCGGTGATTGTTCCGGCTCGTCTGATTGTTCCAGTCCGCCCAGCTCCTGCAGTTCATCCGGTTCTTCTGATTCTGATGCTTTTACTTCTGATACTTCCAATTCATCCAGGTCTTCTGCTTGATCAAACGCTTTGGACCCTTCTGGTCCCAGTGCTTCAGAAGAATTTTTTTCGATAGTCTGGGGGTCTGAGTCCGGGGTATCTGTATCACCGGATATCCTGTCGTCCCCAACCTGAATGTCTTCAAAGGAAAAATCCAGATCTTCAGCTTCAGCAGAAGTCCCCTGAATTTCTTGTGCTGTGTCATCCTTTTCTTCTTCAATATAGTTGCCGTTCCTGTCAAACATGAGAGAAACAGGCATGTTCAGCTCAAGGATCATCCTGAAGGCCACCTGGTTGTCATGTACCACAATTTCTCCATCTGAGGTTTTAAATGCATCTGCGCTGATTTTCCTCATGATGATCTCTTTCACTGCTTCCCAGTCAAGGTCCTGTTTTACCGAATCAATCAATTCCTTTTCACCGGTTTTAATCACATCTGGATCTGTTATCTTCATACATCCCCCCCAAAAAAAATGGCATTTAAATCAAAAACGCGCACCCAGGCTGACCTGGAAAACAATCCTGATCCCAGAATCATTTTTTACATGCTGCCGCGGCAAAATTCAGGTCTGCAAATTTTTCCAGATCAATTATTCTTCCAATTTCCATGACATCGTGCATATAGCGCTGAATGACATCCAGTTGTTCCAGATCAGGATAAAGATTGTTCCAGTTAATGGCCTGGGGCTGGGAAAAAACCTTTTCCAGCACAGCAGGATTCAGGCCTAAACTCCCGTCAGGATCAAGAAAACTGACACCAATATTCGCAGCCCTGGCCTTATCCGCCTGGATATACTGTCCTGTATCCACCAGCAGGGATACAAATTCATTTACCGCTTCAGGGTATTTCTGAATAAACTCATCCTGCATGGCCACCACACAGCAGGGGTGATCATCCCATCTGGAGGCAGATAAAAATTCAAGGTCTCCAACATCACTGACTATGGCCTTTGTTGCAATGGGTTCTGCAACCATAAAGCCGGCCACATCCTCTCTTTCCGCCATGATTCCCGGCATTTTGACAGGGGGAACCACCTCAAATCTTACATTGATGGCTTTTTTTCCGGGCACACCCGGCTTAAGCCCGAGTTCCTTTAAAAATTTATGGACCATCATGTGGTGAACCGACATTTTGTGGGGAATATCAACCACCTTGTATTTATAAAAACTCTGCAGGGAATCAAACCGGTGGTCATAATGCCGGCTTCTGACAAAGGTGCTGCCGTTTTTATGGGCCAGAAGCACCAGTTTAATGGGAACATCATAGGCAAACAGATCCATGGCAATGGGAGCCAGTACAAAGGCGCAGTCTATCTCGCCGCTTTCAAGACCTTCCTGAATAGGATTCCACCCTGATTTTTTCTCTGTTTTGAGCACAAAATGCTTTGGCCTTATCTCATTGTTCTCTATTCTGTGCTTTAAAGCGCCCAGGGCCAGATGATCTGTAATCTGTATATGGGACACCACCAGCTCAACCTTGTTGTCAATCACTTTTCTTTCAGCCCGCTTTACCTGAGTCTGGGTTCCCGGAGGGGCAAACGCCTTTTCTATGGCCGCTTTTATCTGTTCTGCGTCAAAGGGTTTAGGAACATGGGCATTTCCCCCGGCCTCTTCAAAGGCAATCTGTTTCCCCTTGTCTGCCTGGGCCGTTGCCATGACAAAGGGAAGATATTTAAATCGTTCATCCGCCCTGAGCTCCTTTAAAAAATCCAGACCGTTTTTTCTGGGCATATTCCAGTCACTTACCACAACATCAGGATTTTTCGACCTTACCTTGTTCAACCCGTCTTCACCATCCACGGCCAGAATCACATTTGCAAACCCTGCCTTGTTAAGAATCTGCTTGAACATAATGCGCATGGTCCCGGAATCATCTGCAACAAGAATTTTTATACTGGGGTCAACCGCCATACCTATACTCCTTATAATAATTAAACATTCAGCATAATGTATTGTCTTTCATAAAAAACATCAATGGGTTTTCCCTGACTATGGTAAATTTTTCAATGATAAAATTGAATATTGCTACTCGATCATCACGTCTCATGTTTTTGAAAAACAAAGCATAAAGAAGAATCCATACATTTTTTTTATTAACACAAATCTGGAAATTATTGCAATAAAAACCAGTATGTGATCTCTTTTATTCCTTTAGGCATCAAGTTAAAATAAGTTGTGCATATTGTGCCGAATTTTTATTTGTTTTCAAGGCGGGACAAGGTGCGCATAACGAGCTGTGTAAGCCTTGTCCCAACGAAGAAAACAGATAAAAAGGCAAGCAGGACGTATAAGTTATTTTAACTTGCTGCCTTACCATACAAAAAAGCAGATCAGAAAAAAAAATCAAGGACAGGCAGGAAAAACACCATGAGGATCAGGCGATAAACCGGTCATCGGATAAAGGGCTACAATTTCCCTTTTTTTATAATTGCCACAAGGAGCCATATTCCCATGAGGGCCGCTGCGGTAAAACCGGCTATACCAACGATAGAAACGCCAAAAATCAACGGCGGAATTTCAGACTTCAAAATCTGGGCAGATCCCATGATCAAAGCCGCAATAATAATGGCAAAGGAGATTCGGTTGCTGATCTGATCATGGGTAGCCAGCATTCTGTCCAGCCCTTCCATGCGGATATTCAATTTAAACCTGCCCTGCTTGCCCATTCTCATAATTTCCAGAATATCCGACGGCAAAACCCTGACAAGACGCAGGGATTCCCTGGCAATTTCACCAAAATCCTCTGCCAGGCGTGACGGCGACATGCGGGACAATTTAGCCGTTCTGACATAGGGCACAGCAGCGGCAAGCATGTCAAAATCCGGGTCCAGATGTCTGGCAACCCCTTCTACCGAAGCAAAGGCCTTCATCATGAGAAAAAAATCCGGGGGGATGGTCATATAATGGGCTGAGGTCATTTCAATGATGTCATTGATAAGACTGGTCAGATTTATTTCTTTTAAGGGTTTTTCAAAATACGTATCAATAAACAGGGCAACTTCCTTTTCAAGGGCCGGTATATCCGGCTCATTTTCATAATCGGCCAATTCAAGGAGAAAGCGGACACAAAGCCGTGTGTTTTTCGAATCTATGCTTTGAATGAGATCAATGAATATTTCACGGGTACTTCTGCTGACAAATCCTGTCATACCAAAATCAACAGGGGAAATTACATTGCCGGGGAGGATGAATATATTGCCGGGATGGGGATCTGCATGGAAAAAACCAAATTCAAACACCTGTTTCAATACAATTTCAGCCCCCCGGCGTGTGATCTTTTTCCGGTCAAGGTGAGCTTTTTCAAGGCGATCAATGTCAGACACCTTGATCCCCTTGATAAATTCCATGGAAAGGACCCGCTGGGTAGAGGCCTCATGGAACACTTCAGGAATATGAATATACGTTTCACTGGCAAACTGCCGGGTGATCCGCTCGATATTGGACGCTTCAATGGAAAAGTCCAGTTCCTTTTCAAGGCTTTTCTTAAACTCCTCAACTATTTTTACAGGCCGGTGAGGGGCTATTTCCTCAACATGGGTCTCCATCAGGGTAGCCAGATGGTGCATGATCTCAAGGTCCACCTCAATTGTCTTTCGAATGCCCGGCCGCTGTATCTTGACAGCAACCTCCCGGACATTCTTCAGGCCGGCCCGGTGAACCTGAGCTATGGATGCCGAAGCAAGAGGGGTTTCGTCCATAAATTCAAACACTTCTTCCATGGGCGAACCGAATTCGGAAAGGATTATTTTTTTTACATCTTCAAAGGGAAAGGGCGGGACATTGTCCTGGAGTTTGGCAAACTCCCTTAACAGATCAACAGGGATCAAATCCGGCCTTGAAGAGAGAATCTGACCGAATTTGATAAACGTCGGTCCAAGTTCTTCAAAGATCATGCGAATCCGTTCACTGCCGGATAACCTTTCAACCCGGTCCCGGCGGGATCTGGATATCAGCTGCAGGCCGATCTCGATGTACTGGTCAATGTTCAGGGCATCTACTATGTTGCCGAACCCGTACTTGAATATAATTCCCAGGATCTGGCGGTAACGCATCACATGGCGGTAGGTCCTGCCAAGGCTTCCTATCTTTCTTATGCTGAGCATATCAATTCCAGACCCTGCGCCTTTTATCACATTCTCAGATTAAAGGAATTCAAAGCACAGGGGCCGGGCCCTGCGCTTCCCCTGATTATAAAAAAATCAGTACTTTTCCCGCCCCAGACGTTTTTACTTCTACTTTTCCAGCATACTGGAGAGTTTATCTATTCGGTTCTGTATTTCTTTTATATCAGACCGATTTGGGATATCAGCTTTTTTCAAAATCTTTTCCATCACGTCTTCAAGTCTTTTATCAAATTTTTCTCTGGCATCCTCGTATTTTTCAGAAAGTTCATCCAGGAACTTTTTCCCTTCAGACTGATTCATTTTGTTTTTTTCTGCAATTTCACGGGCAAGATCTCTTATTTCATCCCTTGATTTCAGCGCAAGGCCCACACCGCTGAAAAGCCCTTTTTTCATATATTCAAACATACCGCCTCTCCATTAAAATAATTATTATACCGGCCGGGTACAGATTTGGACAGGCCGGCACGGTCACAGGAAATGAGTTTAACGTGGACTATGATTTAACATACAGCACCCTGTAATGGCAACAAAAAATAATACTCGATTATCAACTTTTTATGAAAGGACAGATTAAGAGCCCCCAGCGGTGATATTCAAAAAACTTGATGATCGAGTAACAGGAGGCCATGGACTATTTTGATCCAAAAGAGGCTTCAGGGATATCCACAACCACAGAATCGCCTTCCACAATGGCGTCCATCCGCCCCAGGGCTGACGGCAGTATTGTATTGATAAAAAAACGTGCACTGGCCAGCTGACCGGCATAAAACGCCGCATCCTTATTTTTGGCGGCACTGGCGTTTACCGCGTCTGTTTCAAGGCTTCCCGCTTTTTTAACCAGTTTGGGAGCCGACACGCTGGCCCGCCACAGCAGCATCCATGCCATGGCTACATCTCCGGTGACTTCAAGAAAGGGATGGGCTAAGGAAAACGCTGTCATCACCTCTTGTGACCGGGCCTGGCTGCTGATTTTCTCAGCTGTTTTTTCAAATTTTTCCACAGCATCCTTTACCTTTGCCGTTATATCTCCAATGCCGTCAACTGCCTCAGCCGCTGTAACGGTTTTTTTGATTTCATCAATAAAATCATGGAACAATTTCCCTTTTTTCATGCCCAGTTTTCGTCCCAGGAGATCCATGGCCTGAATCCCGTTGGTGCCTTCGTAAATCATGAAAATCCTTGAATCCCGCATAAGCTGTTCCACTGGAAATTCCTTAATATACCCGTAACCGCCAAAGATCTGAACCCCGTGGCTGGTTACCTCAAGGGCCTTGTCTGTTACATATCCTTTAACAAGGGGGGTTAACAGCTCTATCATGCCGCTGTATTTTTCCTTTTCTTCAGGATCATCCGTGGTTGCCGCAATATCCGCGCACTTGCCGTTAAAATAAATCAGGCTTCTCATGCCTTCTACCCAGGCCTTCATATTGAGCAGCTGCCGGCGTACATCAGGATGATTTATAATGGTAACGCTTTTGGCTCCAGGCTCTCTTCCCTTGACCAGATGCCGGCCCTGCACCCTTGTTCTGGCATAATCCAGGGCATGCATATACGACGCAGTGGCCACGCCAAAGCCCTGAAGCCCCACAAAGACCCTGGCCTCATTCATCATCATGAACATCTCCGGCATCCCCTTGTTGATTTCTCCAAGCAGGGTGCCGATGGACTCGCCTTTTTCTCCAAGGGAAAGGGTACAGGTGGCATTTCCGTGAATCCCCATTTTTTCTTCAATACCTGTGCACACCACATTGTTGAAGTCGCCCAGGCTGCCGTCGCTGTTGACATGATATTTGGGAACCAGAAACAGAGATATTCCCTTTGTTCCTTCGGGAGACCCTTCAATTCTGGCCAGAACCGGATGGATAATATTGTCAACCAGATCATGCTCCCCTGCTGAAATAAATATCTTTGTCCCTGTTATGGCATAGGTGCCGTCTTCTTTTTTCACAGCTGTGGTGGTCAGGGCACCCACGTCAGATCCGGCCTCGGGTTCTGTGAGAAGCATGGTACCGCCCCATTCCCCTGAAAACATCTTTTCCATGTACAGATCCTTCTGCTCCTTTGTACCAAAGGCTTCAACAAGCTTGGCTGCCCCGTGGGTCATGCCGCTGTAGAGCATAAAGGCGGAATTGGCGCCCACAAGATATTCACTGGCGGCAAGCCCCACTATCTTTGGCATGCCCTGACCGCCCACCTCGGGATCATCGCACATGGCAAGCCATTCTCCTTCCCTGTAAAGCTGCCATGCCCGTTGAAAAGACGGCGGCACCTTTACCGTTCCGTTCTCGAACCGGCATCCCAGTTCATCGCCTTCCTTCTGGGTGGGGAGAATTTCCTTTACCGCCAGATTTCTTGCCTCTGAAACGATGAGATCAACGGTTTTTTTGTTAAACTCTGCAAATATCTCGTGTTCCACCATTCCAATCTGTTCATGCAAAACAAAATCTATGTCTCTGCGATCTGAAATTAGCTGTGCCATTTTGCTTTAATCTCCTAAGTTTATATGTTACAGGTTTTTAAATACAATTTTGAGTCAGTCCTGTTATTCCTAAAATATTCAAACAGGAAAATCAACATAAGGTGAAAAATACATTTGACATAGTTTTTTATTTCTGTTTAGTTCAGAAACTGGAATCAAAACTTTATGGTTATTCATTGTGTTAAATTTTATAATCAGGAATCTGCCATGATTATTGGACTTGATGTTGGGGGAACCCATACAGATGCTGTGCTTTTAAACAAAACCGGCATTGTAAAAAAAACAAAAGTAACAACCGATTCATCGGATCTTTTTACCACGGTACTGTCGGCATTAACCTGTATTTTAAAAGACAGCCGGCCTGAAAAAATAGAACGCCTTGTGTTAAGCACAACCCTTACCACCAATGCGGTGGTTCAGAAAAAAGTCGACAAAGTCGGCATCATTGTATCAGCCGGTCCTGGAATTGATCCGCAATTCTACCGGACAGATGAGTATTTTTATGCGGTTTCTGGGTCAATGGACCACAGGGGAAGGGAAAGAACCCCTGTCAATGAAAAAGAAATCAGGCAAATTGGTGCTGACCTTAAAACAGCGGGCATTAAAAGCATCGGAATTATCGGAAAATTTTCACCCCGGAACCCGGCCCATGAACTGACCATAGAATCAATTTTGAAAAATGATTTTGAAAAAATTTTTCTGGGTCACACGGTTTCCGGTAACCTTAATTTTCCAAGGCGTATTGCCACGGTGCATCTCAATGCAGCGGTATTCAATATGCACAAAAACTTTTTTGATGCAGTCAAAAAATCATTAAAGGAAAAGGGACTGCATATTCCCATACAGATACTCAAAGCCGACGGCGGGACCATGAATCTGGAATCCTCAATGGCCTTTCCAGGTCAGGCCATATTGTCCGGTCCTGCAGCCAGTGTCATTGGAGCCCTGACCTATGCACCGGAAAAAAAGGATACCATCGTGCTTGATATTGGGGGAACCACAACCGATATTGCCCTGCTTGCCGGTAAAGCGCCTCTGCTGGAGCCTGTTGGCATCAAAAGGGGAATCTACAAAAGCCTTATAAGATCTTTGAAAACCCGGTCCATCGGCATAGGCGGAGACAGCCGTGTCGTTATTCAGAACAAAGAGATTAAAATAGGCCCTGAAAGAACCGGACCTGCCATGTGCTTTGGCGGCAGTGACCCCACCCCGACAGATGCCCTGGTGGTGCTCGACATCATTAAAACAGAAAACAGGGAGGCATCCCTGAGGGGAATAAAAACACTGGCTGACCAGCTGGGAGAAACGGTCAGGGAAACCGCGGAAAATATTTTTGAGGAAACCTGCTCCGTGATTCTGAACCAGGCTTTTAAAATGATTAAACAGGTCAACAGCAAACCGGTTTATACGGTCCACGAATTTCTGGAAGGATACAAAATCAAACCTCAAAGAATCCTTCTTCTTGGCGGACCCGCCAGGGATATGAAAGACATAATCGAGCAGGTTTCAGGCATAGACACCCAGGTTGTTATGAACAGCGATGTTGCCAATGCAATTGGTGCGGCCCTTGCCAGAACCACATGTGAAGTTACTTTGTCTGCCGACACGGAACAGGGCATTGTATCCGCACCCGAGGAAAATTATTCAGAAACCATCAATCAGAGTTTTACAAACAGGGATGCTGTGGAAAAAGCCCGGGCCCTGTTACGCAAAAAGGCCATACAATCCGGTTCTAAACAGGAAAACATGGAAATGGAAATTCTGGAGAACCAGTCTTTTAACATTGTAAGGAGATTCTCGCCAAGGGGAAAAATTTTTAGAATAAAAATCCAGGTAAAACCAGGCCTTATCAAAGGATACACCCTGCAACCTGCAAAAGGATGATAAAGATACCATGCTGAAAGCCAATAAAACAACAGGTCTTGTTTTTTTCCCGGCCTTTGACTGGGCCATAAATCCTACCCATCCTGAACGGGAAGAGCGCCTCCTCTACACCCAGGACCAGGTAAATGAAGAAGGAATATTTGATATCACCGGTATTAAAGAGTTCAAACCCGACCTGGTAACCCCTGAAGATATCAGACGGGTTCACTTTTGTGTGCCTGATGAGGCCGCCATTACCACCCAGTCCCATTTAATCAGTGCCGGCGGGGCAAAAGCCATTGCCAGGGCGGTAATGGACAAAGAAGTAAACAGCGGGTTTGCCCTGGTAAGGCCCCCGGGCCACCATGCCATGCGTGTTTCCCACGGCGGCAGGGGATTCTGCCATATCAACATGGAAGCAGTGATGGTTGAGTATATCCGGGACATATACCAGGTAAAAAAAATTGCCATTGTGGACACGGACTGCCACCACGGTGACGGCACCAATGATATCTACTGGCATGATCCAGACACATTGTTTATATCAATCCACCAGGACGGGCGTACCATGTACCCCGGAACAGGGTTTCCAAGGGATCTTGGCGGCCCCAATGCCAGAGGAAGCAATCTGAACATTCCTCTGCCGCCGGCCACCGGCGCTGAAGGATATCTCTATATCCTTGAAAATTCCATACTTCCGGCAATAGACGCCTTTAAACCGGAACTGATCATCAATTCAGCCGGCCAGGACAACCACTATTCAGACCCTCTGACCAATATGAAATTCACGGCCCAGGGATACGCAGACCTGACAAGGCTTCTCAAACCGAATATTGCCGTGCTTGAAGGGGGATATGCCATTGAAGGCGCCCTGCCCTATGTCAATCTTGCCATCATCCTTGCCATGGCGGGCATGGACTATTCCAGGGTGGTGGAGCCTGACTTTGACATAAAAAAACTTGAACAGGCTTCCCATGTAACAAAGGCTATCCACAAAACCTCGGAAATAATCAATGAATACTTTAACAACCGATACGAACTGCGGGAAAAAGCCGGCCGCCATGGAGAAATCCAGGAAAGACGCAAGGAAATTTTTTACGACACCGATAATATCTTTGAGCGTCAAAAGGAAAAAATCAGAATCTGCCGGGACTGCGCAGGTGCCCTTGAAATCGACTCCAGTGCATCAACAGGCACGCACATTCTTGCCGTTCATATACCGCTAAACGCCTGCCCGGATTGTATCCAGACAGGATATGACATGTTTGAAAAGGCTGATCCAAAAAAATATGACAAAATTTTTCTCCAGGACAGACCCCAAAATATGTTCACCATAAAATAATACATGCCTGGAACGAATCTTTGAAGCATTTAAAAAAAAGAGCTGACATCCTAAGACGCATCCGCCAGTATTTTTACCAGAACGGATACCTTGAAGTGGATACCCCGGTTAGAATCCCTGCGCCGGCACCTGAAGCCCATATCAGCATCTTTGAGTCCGAAGGATGGTATCTTCAGTCCTCCCCTGAGCTGTGCATGAAGCAGCTTGTGGCCAAGGGGTATGACAAGATCTTTCAGATTTGCAAAAGCTTCAGAAAAGAAGAAACCGGGAATCTGCATCTCACAGAACTCACCCTGCTGGAATGGTATACAAAAAGGGACACATCTACCTGGACCTTATGGACCAATGCTGTGATATGATACAGTTTACAGCTGGTCCATCAGGCGACAGCCATTGTCTTGAATACGGCAGCCACAGGGTGGATCTTGGGTCTTCCTGGAAAAAAATAAGCGTGGAAGAGGCGTTTAACGCATACAGCAGCATGTCAATGGACCAGGCCCTTGCCCTGGATAAATTTGATGAAATCATGGCCTTTGATATTGAACCCCGGCTTGGCATCAAAACGCCCTGTTTTCTCTATGATTATCCCGCATCAAGAGCCGCCCTGGCCCGGCTGAAAAAAAAAGCCGAAAAAAAAACACGCCCATGCCGGAAAAATTCCTGAAATCCCTTGAAAAAATGCCAAAAACCGCAGGTATCGCCCTTGGCATTGACCGTTTGGTCATGGTATTTACCAATTCCCTGTCCATTGACAGGGCATTGGCCTTTACCCATAAAGACCTATAGACAAAAAGAAAGTTAAGGTCAGGCACGCGCTGCCTTCAGGGTTTGTCAGACAGTTTATCAAGCCCGGTTCTGTGCTGGAAAACCGGCATTTTATCCCGGATCTGTCTGATTCTCTCAGGATCAATTTCCCCGGTTATCATGGTATCGCCTTCTTCAGCAGCCGAAGACAGGGTAACCCCATAGGGATCAATAATACAGCTTGACCCGCCAAAGGTGACACCTTTGTCCACGCCAACACGGTTTGCTGCAGCAACGTAAACCTGATTTTCAATAGCCCGGGCCCGAATAAGGGTGTTCCAGTGACGAAGCCTTGAAAGGGGCCATGCAGACGATAAAATCAGAACATCTGCCCCCCTGAGCACCAGACTCCTGTTCATTTCACAGAATCTCAGATCATAGCAGATGGTCATACCAAAGGATATATTTTTTATCTGAACAATTTCCATGGCATTTCCCGGGGTAATACATGCGCCTTCATTTAACGGGGGATAGTCTGCCAGGTGATTCTTCCGGTATTTTCCGATCATACAGCCCCCAGGGTCCATGACCAGGGTGGTATTGAATATCTGATCTGCGTCTGTTCTTTCAGAAATATTGCATATCATATAAATCTTATTTTTTACGGCGGTTTCCTTTATAAGACGATAGGGTCTCTCCTCCCATGTGGCAGCTTTTTTCTGAATCACGTCCATGTTATAGCCGGTATCCACCATTTCAGGAAAAACAACAATATCACAGTTTTCAGCTTTTGCCTTTGCCGCAAAAAAGCCAACTCTGTTCATATTGACATCTGAATCACCAGGCTGACAATCCATCTGCACAACGCCTGTTTTCATTTCTCCTCCCTGTCGGAATCCCCCGGGTGTTGATCCAGTAACGGGTCCGCTGCCTGTTCTTCTTTTAAAAGATGGCTGCTGTGACACATGGGACAGTTTTTTTCGTGACCGCCCAAGTCTTCCTTCCATTTATGGCGGCAGTTTAAACATCTCCTCTGATTTTCCTCTGATGCCACCATCTCATACTGCCCGCCCTGGACATTAATGGCTTTACCATTGATGACCGCATCCGCCAGTATTTTTCTGGCCATTCTCAGGATTCTTCCAAAGGTGGATCTTGATACCCCCATGTATTGTCCACCGTCGTCGTGGGTCATCCCCTCAAGATCGGCCAGTCGAATGGCTTCCCGCTGATCAACCGTCAACAGGACTTCATGAAGTTTTGTCATGGGGATCCCCCTGGGCTTGAAATAGCTTACCTCGGGCTTGTATCCCACTTTTCTGCTGATTAGCGGCCGAACCATATCACCTTTCATCCTTTGTTTTTGTACCCTCTGCCCCAAATATCCGGCATTTAAACTGAACCGGCCAATTCAGGGCAGTTTATCTGATGTTTCAAAAAGACAGGGGGGAGCGTTTATAGTTCAGGTCATATGACCTGATACCAAACGCACCTTATAATATAACCCACATGTCCTGGCGGACACAACGAATCATGAAAGCTGTTAGCTGAGTACTGATGGCTGACGGCTGATGGCTTTCATATAAACAGCACAAGTATCAAGTCATATGATCGATACTATAGTCACTGTTGAAAACCTTACCATACAGGGCAGACAAAAAAAGGGGCTGACCTGATACCATGGCCCTGCCCCCTTAACATCTTTACATCATGCTGAAATAACGGTTATACAAAAAAAATTACATCTTGCTTCCTTCTGCATGACTCTGGAGCTTGACCTCAACTTTTTTGTCGCCAAGACCGGCATAGTACTCACGGAGAATGTCAAGTACTTCTTCACGGCCAAAATGGTCCACAACTTCCTCGTTATTGGAGAGAGCATGGCGCAGTTTTGTACCGGAAAGAATTACCCTGTCATCCTTGCCGTGGGGGCATGTTTTCATGGATGCCATGCCGTCGCACTTGTGACAGTAGAAGGTCCAGTCGATTTTCAAGGGTTCACATTTCAAAGCCTTGCCTTCTTCTGCAGGCTGGGGAATATTATCAAAAATTTCCTGGGCTTCAAACAGGGTGTAGAAATCACCAACACCGGCATGATCACGGCCGATAATCATCTTGTTGACGCCGTAGTTCTGACGGAAGGTTGCGTGGAGAAGAGCTTCCCTTGGACCGGCATAGCGCATGTCAAGGGGATAACCCGCATTAAGGATATTTTCAGGTACAAAATAACCCTGGATAAGGGTGTCAATGCATTTAATCCTGACATCTGCCGGAATATCACCGGGTTTCAGGTTACCGATCAATGAATGAATCAGAACACCGTCACATACGTCAATGGCGATTTTGCAGAGGTGCTCATGGGATCTGTGCATGGGGTTCCTCAGCTGCATAGCGGCAACATTGGCCCACCCTCTTTCATCAAAGATGGCGCGGGTTTCTTTGGGGGTCAGATAAATGCCCTTGAACTTCTCAGGGAAATCCCCTTCGGACAGTACTTTTACAGGACCGGCAAGGCAGACTTCCTTTCTGGCCATAACCATCTGTACACCAGGGTGGTCTTCCATGGCAATTTTCCAGAATTTGTCCTCCTCGGACTCTTCGCCATGTCCCTTGTATACATTTTCACATTCCCATTTCTTGTCATCTTCACTCATTTCAAATTTTTCTGCAACCTTCATGGTAGCATAGATTTCCCCTTCTCTTTCAAGGGTAATCTCATCCCCTTCACTGATGCCGTCGGCCACTGCCTTATCTGCGTCAAGCATGACCGGAACAGGCCAGAATGTACCATCGGCAAGCAGATAATTTTCACAAACGCTTTTCCAGTCCGCTTTTGTCATAAACCCATCAAGGGGACTGAACCCGCCAATACCGAGCATGATCAAATCACCCTTTACCTGGGAGCTGATCTCTACTTTTTTCAATCCCTCAGCTTTTTTCTTTTCAGCATCAAGCTCTGCGCCTTCGAGCTTACAACAAACCAGACCTTTTCCACCATGTGGTGCAACTAATTTAGACATTTAACATACTCTCCTTGTATTAATATTAACCAAAATAAATGTTTATCTCAAACATTTATACTAATTCTGCACAAATCTCTACATAACTAATAATGAATAATTTTTTTGTCAAGCATAATTTAACGCTTTATCAAAAATGCCTTTAAAGGGGGACAAAACAGCTGATTTTTTTCATTTGTCAAGACCAAGAACCTGATGCAGCTCAGCCATACTGTTCACATGGCAATCCGCGTCCAGAGAGCCATTGTTATAGGCAATAAAGGGAACACGGGCTTTTTCAGCGGCCTCGGCATCATAAACGGAATCCCCGATAAAGACCATTCCTCCTGGATGAATGGCAAAGGTGTCTAAAATCTTTAACAGCTGATCCGGTTCAGGTTTGGGATGATCCACATCTGCCGCTGTCACCACAATCTCAAAGCAGTGTTCAAGTCTGTTCTCTTTGAGAACCGATGCCATTGTATTTGTCCGGTTGGTGGCCACCCCCCTTTTATACCCGCTTTCATGAAGTTTAGTGAGAAGCTGTCTCAATCCCGGCGCCATTGTCATATACTTTGTAAATCTGTCATATCCCACTGTTTTCATAAATCTGTACACAGGGGCAAGGGTGTCCATCTCGGGAAAAAGAAAGGCTATGGCCTCTGCCACTGTAAACATGTGAACCTTGACAAACTGGTAATCAGTGAGCACGGGTTTGTTAAACTGATCCAGAATAATATTATAGTACATTCTATTGGCATCTGCGGTATCAAACATTACGCCGTCGCAGTCAAAAATCACTGCTTTTATCTCTTTCACATTCAATTTCAGCCTCATTCCTAAAATAGCATTCAGCAGCAGATCTCTGTTACTCGATCATCAAGTTTTTTGAACAGCACCGCCCTTCAATAAAAACCTGATAATCAAGTGTTAGCGCAAAAAGGGATTGATCTTCTTTTCCCTGCCGATTGTTGTTTCAGGCCCATGACCTGGATAAACAATGGTATTGTCGTCAAACACCAGAAGTTTCTCTTTTATGCTGGCAATAAGGGTATCATAACTTCCCCCGGGAAGATCAGTTCTACCGATGGACCCGGCAAAAAGCGTATCCCCCACAAAGAGATATCCCGGTGTATAAAGACAGATCCCCCCCCTGGAATGCCCCGGGGTATGAATCACCTTTAATGTGATGCTGCCAAAGGAAATCTCATCACCATCATTGATATGCCTGTCAGCATCAGGGGAATTCTCAGCTGAAAGACCAAAGCTGGATGCCGCCTTATTGAGTTCAGCCAGCATGGGTGCATCCTCTGCATGAATGAGAAGATCCGCATCTGTGACTTCCTTCATTCTTTTATTGGCTGCCACATGATCAAAATGACCATGGGTGTTGATCAGATACTTTACCTTGAGTCTGGCTTCTGAAAGCTTGATAAGAATTCTGTCTGCTTCATCACCGGGGTCAATCACAGCGGCTTCGCCTGTGTCCTCACAACCCAGAATATAACAATTTGCCATAATCGGCCCTACCTCAAGACTTTTTATAATCAAAACAACCTCCTATTGAATATTCTCTGTAATCCTGATCCGGTCAAGCACGCCGTTGACAAAGGGGCCTGTATGTTTGGAACCAAATTTCTTTCCAAGATCCACCGCCTCATTAATGGAAACACTTGCCGGGATATCCGGCAGCCTGACCAGTTCAAAACCAGCCAGGCGAAGAATATTTCTATCCACGACCGGCATTCTGGACAACCGCCAGTTTTTTGACGCGTTTATTATCCAGGTGTCAATCTCGTTTTTACATCTGTTAACCCCCTGGACCAGCTCAAAAAAAAACGGGCCCACTGCCGGGTCTGATGTTTCTTTAAAATTACTGCAGAAAAGGGAGAACATTTCTTCCTTGTCGTCCCTTGTCACATCCAGAAAACAAAGGGCCTTCAGCGCAAGCTCCCTGGCCTGACTGCGGTATCTCATTGATGTCATCCCTTGTCAAGGGCGGTCATGAGATTTGCCATTTCAATGGCTGCAATGGCTGCATCAAACCCTTTGTTGCCTGCTTTGGTACCGGCCCTTTCAATGGCCTGTTCAATGGAATCCGTTGTAAGAATACCGAAAATCACAGGCAGACCTGACTCAAGGCTGACCGCTGCGATCCCCTTGGACACCTCAGCGCATACATAATCGTAGTGGGAGGTGGCCCCCCTGATCACTGCACCCAGACAAATAATTGCATCAAATTTTCCAGAGTCCGCCATTTTTTTTGCGACCAGGGGAATTTCAAATGCACCAGGCACCTTAACATGGGTGATATCCTCTTTACCTGCACCGCTCCGATCCAGAGCGTCCAAGGCGCCGCTGACGAGTTTTTCAGTAATAAAATCGTTAAACCTGGCAGAAATGATGCCAAATTTTTTCCCTTCCGCCCTGAGGGATACTTCTATAATCTGGGCCATTTATTCGTCCTTTTTACGTTTGAGTTCAACTGATATGAAAAGTATGGCCCATTTTAAGCTCCTTGCACCGCAGATACCCCTTGTTGAACTCGTTGGGTTCAATTTCAATGGGCACCTGTTCTGACACACTGAGGCCGTACCCTTCAAGGCCTATCATTTTTTTGGGATTGTTTGTCAACAGTCTCATTTTTCTGACCCCCAGATCCACAAGGATCTGCGCCCCAATACCATAATCGCGCATATCCGCATCAAACCCGAGTTTTTCATTGGCTTCCACCGTATCAAATCCCTGCCTCTGGAACTCATAGGCCTTGAGCTTGTTCACCAGCCCGATGCCCCGTCCCTCCTGTCTCAGATAGAGAAGGACACCGCTTCCGGCCTTGTCCATCATTTCCATTGCCTTGTGGAGCTGATCCCCGCAGTCACAGCGTTTTGATGCAAAAATATCCCCTGTCATGCATTCAGAATGCACCCGGACCAAAATATCCGCCTTTGGATCAACCTCCCCTTTTACAAGGGCAATATGGGTTAAATTATCCAGGTCGTTTTCATAGGCAATAATCCTGAAATCCCCGCCGTACTTGGTGGGAATAACCGTTTCAACCACTTTTCTGACAAAGGATTCTGTCTTGAGCCTGTATTCCACCAGATCGGCAATGGTGCATATGCCGATATTGTGTTTTTCACTGAACTTTTCCAGGGCCGGTCTTCTGGCCATTGTGCCGTCTTCATCCATGATCTCGCAGATCACCCCGGCCGGTTTCATACCGGCCAGACGGGCAAGATCCACAGACCCTTCGGTCTGGCCGATTCTTACAATCACCCCGCCCTTTCTTGCCCTCAGGGGAAAGATATGTCCGGGCCGCACCAGATCGGCCGGCGTGACCCCGTCGGAAACAGCTGTTTTAATCGTGGTTGCCCGGTCTGCAGCGGAAATTCCTGTTGTAACGCCTTTTTTGGCTTCAATGGAAATCGTGAACCCGGTATCGAACTGAGAGGTGTTGTTCTCAACCATCATGGGCAGATCAAGCTTGTCTGCCATTTCACCGGTAAGGGAGAGGCAGATCAGGCCCCTTCCATATTTTGCCATGAAATTTATGGCGTCGGGCGTTACCGCCTCGGCCGCCACGGTCAGATCGCCTTCATTTTCACGATCTTCATCATCTACCAGAATAACCATCCGCCCGGCTTTTATATTTTCAATGGCTTGTTCGATTGTAATCAACGGCATTGTTTCCTATCTCTCTCCTTAATTTATAAAAATCCTTTTTTTGCAAGCAGTTCCATGTTGACACGGCCATGGGGAGCGCCTTCATTGTTTTTGTCAGCAAGGTGGGTCTGCATCACACGTTTTACATATTTTCCGATCATGTCCGTTTCAATATTCACCACATCCCCTGGTTTATGTGTGCTGATGGTGGTTATATCCGCTGTATGAGGAATAACACTGATTTCAAAGTCATGATCCGAACATGTATTAATAGTAAGACTTATTCCGTCAATTGCAACCGATCCTTTTTCAATGATTTCATCTGTTGGAAAAGGAGACATTGAAATGGTAACAACAAGGGCATTGCTCTTTTTTTTTATGGCGGTGACTGTGCCGGTGCCGTCAATATGCCCGGAAACCAGGTGACCGTCCAGGCGGTCATAAATCCGCAAGGCCCTTTCAATATTAACAGCAGCACCTGGACCAAGGCGTTTGAAACTGGTTCTTTCCACGGTCTCAGGGGACATATCCACTTCAAAGGAGTTTCTGCCACGTTTTACCACTGTGAGACAGGCGCCGTTCACGGCTATGGAATCCCCGATCTTCGTGCCTTCAAGTGCCATACCGGCTTCAATGGCAAGGATTCTGCCCTGGCCCCGGGAAAGAATTTTCCTTATAACGCCCGTGCTTTCAATAATACCGGTAAACATTTTTTCACCTTAACACCCTGGATTCTCTGTATTAAAAATGTATATGTGCCGGATACAGCCCGCAACGATCAAAGACTGAAACCGCTGACACTCAGATCAAAAAAACAATATGCAGTCAAGACAGATACCCTTGAACCAGAATATCATCTTCAAACATCCTGGTTTCCACACGCTCAAGTAAAAACGCATCCTTCATTGTTACAGGCCCCTTTCCCTGACACACAGGCACACCATCATTGCCCCCAAGAATTTTGGGGGCCAGGAAAAAAAGAACTTTATTGACAATACCTGTGTGCAGGGCGGAATGAATCACCCTGCTGCCCCCTTCTATCAAAACAGATACAATGCCCATGGCACCGAGTTTTTTCATAAGGCATGACAGGTCAAGGAGTCCATTTTTCCGGGGAAGGATCAGCACCTGGGCGCCCTTTTGTTCAATACGTTTTTTTTTGTCAGCACACACAGGGTCAGCTGCAGCAATGATGGTCTGGGCATTGGATGAAACATTTAACACCACTGCATTTTCATTAATGGAAAGGGATGAATCCAGGATTACACGGATGGGGTCTTTGGTCGAAAAATTGTCAATTCTTGCCGTTAGAGAGGGATTGTCATTTTTTAAGGTGCCTGATCCAATAAGAATGGCATCAATTTCGTGGCGCAGCCTGTGTACATAAGCCCGGGACGTTTCATTTGTAATCCATTTGGAATCCCCTGAGGACGCAGCAATTCTTCCGTCAAGGGTTGATGCGCACTTAAGCGTGACAAAAGGGGTTCTGTCATGCTGCACATACCAGGCAAAGGGTTCTATGATTTTGCGGCATTGATCTTCAAAAACACCGGTTGTCACATCAATTCCCTTTTCCCTTAAAAAGGCAGTGCCGCCGCCGGCCACATAGGGATTGGGGTCCATGGTACCCACAACAACCCTTTTTATGCCTGCCTTTAAGATTCTATGGGTACAGGGAGGGGTTTTTCCCACATGATTGCAGGGCTCAAGGGTCACATAAATGTCTGCTCCGGCTGCCTGATCACCGGCATCATTTATAGCTTCAACTTCTGCATGGGCGAACCCTGCGCCTTTGTGCCACCCTTTGCCCACTATTTTGCTGTTCTTTACCACCACCGCGCCAACACAGGGGTTTGGGGAGGTGTATCCCCTGCCTTTGACAGCAAGATCAGCAGCAATTTTCATGTATTCAATGTCATTCATCAGGATTTTTTTGCCCCATTGCCTTGTTCCTCCATACCGGTGTCCCTGATTATGACCGCTTTTTTCTTTTCAGTGCCCAGGGTTTTCAGTTCATCAATAAAATCAGCCACATCTTTAAATTCCCGGTACACCGAGGCAAATCTGACATATGCCACATCATCAAGGTTGTACAGAAAAGACATGATTTTCTCTCCAACAACCCTGGAGGACACCTCTTTTTCACTTTTTTCCCTGAAGTCACGCTCAATGCTGTCCACACCAGCCTCAAGCTGCTCAACACTGATGGCGCGCTTTTCACAGGCCTTTTTCAAGCCTGACAGCACCTTTTCCCGGCTGAACTCTTCCCTTCGCCCGTCTTTTTTTACAATGACCACAGGGATCTGCTCCACCTTTTCAAAGGTGGTAAACCGACGAAAACAAAACTGGCACTCCCTGCGCCGGCGCACG
>JAYEJJ010000305.1:0-8111 GCA_034660495.1 Thermodesulfobacteriota bacterium
TGTTGGGTTTCAGGAGAATGAATTGGGCGGGCAAAAGTAGCATGACCGAGGCCATCAGGTTCCTCAAAGTTTGAACTTCCAAAGAGATTCTGATTATGCGAGACAGAACATCCTACAATCCCAAAAGGCGTATTAACGACAATAAGCCTGTTGAGGAACTTACAAAGCTGGCCTCTAAGGTCAGATATGGAGGTAATCCTGAACATAAGCGCAATCCTGGAGATTTTGGACTGACTCCGCCTGCAATACCAAGGCCGGATAAGACATTGTGCGATACTGTGGGCATATTCAAAAGAATGGAGGCTACCAGGCTTTTGAGAAAAGGAGTGCGCAAAGGTCTGATCAGTATCAGGGAGAACAATGGATTTCCGCAAAACATATGGTCCATAAGTAAGGAAGGCCACCCTTTGGAGGCTCAGCTTGAAAATCAGGAACAGGGAATTTATCATGGATATCCCATGCCTGAAAATGATCCTTTTCGTTTGCTTGTTCTGGAGAAATGGAGAATAAATGACAAAGCATGATTTTTCTATAGAATTTGAATGGCTCAACAGAGATTACGGAACCCGACTTGAACGATCCACTTTGGCCGAGATCGGAATATTGGCCGGTGGTGTTTGGCTTACAGAGTTGGAGGATATCAAGTCCAGAACCTTACGAACCAAGGCCAGGCTATCTGCCTATGATTTTGCCCTTTGGCTGGCTGGAAATTGGTGGAGACTTTGTTTTGAACCACCCAAGGAAGGGTTGGACTGGCAGCTCAGTCACAGGTCGACAAGTATAGGAGGAGGCTATGTATGGCCGGACATAGCCTTTGCCAGCGATGGAGACAGATTGCTGCTTCAAGCCTTCCCGGCCTCTTTGCAAGGGTACGGCATTAAATACTTGTCTGAATATGCCCATTACATTCCGATTAGTGTTTTTGAACGTGTAGCTGCCGGCTTTATCGAAGCTGTGCTGGAAGCAACCATGCAGGCCGGTGTGGAGAATACCGAATTAGGTTGTATCTGGAATGAAGTGCAGAAAGAGCGCAGCGATTCAGGGCTGTTCAGAAAAAGAAAACTGGAGGCCCTGCTGGGGTTTGATCCCGGAGAAACACCTCCAGAGTTACTGAAAGCCTTGATGCAGGCTGGCCGAAGATATGGCAGCGAAGCGGTGCAGGAGATAGCTGCCGCTTTTGAAGATGGCTCTCTTTCTATTCTGGACAGGCTGTGGGAAAATATAAGAAACCAGGCCGTGACCCTCAGGGTGCCCAAATGGTCCGAGCTTCGATCGGGTATTGACAAAACAATGCAGAGAGCGTTGTTGCCTTGGCAAAAAGCCGAAGAAGCTGCCAGTCTGGCCCGGAAAACCTGGTCTTTAAACAACGGACCTTTATCCACTTCCCGGCTTGCCGAGATATTTCAAATTTCGCAAGAATTCATCCTTGATGGTGATGATTACCCGGATTTGCCTTTGCATGTAGGATTCAGGGATGGTGGGGGACATGCTGAATTTAAGAGTTTTCTATCCAGACGGCCGGTAACCAGCAGGCGGTTTGCATTGGCCAGGCTTATTGCGGATCATCTGACAGCTCATAAGGAAGATCATCTGTTGCCTGCAACCGGTGTGTACACGCAAAGACAGAAGTTTCAGCGAGCCTTTGCCCAGGAATTTCTATGTCCATTTATGGCTCTCAGGGATTACCTGGGCGGGGGCAGACCGGACGATGAAACCGTTGAAGAAGCGGCATCGTATTTCCAGGTATCACCTTTGATGATCAGGTCCACCTTGGTGAATAAGGGCATGCTGGAAAGAGAAATCCTGTCTGAGAGGTGCTGAATCATCCGCTTCAAGACTGATTTTGACTGAATTGGGATAGTATTTCCTGCCCTTTTTATCCCCGGTCCCCCTATGCGGCTGCTAAACTCTATGCCTACTGGATCGCGGTCAATTACAGGGAAGCCTATGGTATGTATGCGTGCAACGGCATTTTGTTCGAAATGAGTTTAAAGTTTAAAGAGATGAGTGACGAAAATATCCGTTTGAACGATCCCCATAATGAGTTTATGGGAAAATGGCAATAGAGCACTGAGGTGATTTCATGAGTCAGGCAGAATTAATTTATGAAGTAAGCAAGCAGCTGCCCGTGCCGGCACAGCAGCATAATGTTCAGAAACCGGCCTCTGCCTTGCATTGGGTTGTGAAAAAAATCCGCTATCCTGCAAAAGACTTTTTCCAAAAGTTTGTCATCTTCTATCTGCTAAAGATTCACCTTTTCTAAATGAACGAGGTCTGAAACAGGAAATATCGGTGGCAGTTTGCTGCCCGGCAGCCCCTTTTTTTCAAGGTCGTGCCATTGTTCCACCATGTACCTTAACAGCTGAAACGCCGGACCCGGCCGTTTAGGGATATAGCTCTTATGCTCCGGTAAAAAATAGACAAATACAGGCTCTTTTACGTTATCTTTAAACCGGGTTTTCACCACGATGTCTGTTTAGTGTTCCCGGTACTCTTCACTGAGATAGCTCTTTTTGTCTATCTTTTGGAAATTGACCCCATAATATTGTTGACGGCATTTGCAGGCGGTTATCTTGTGTCTCGCTGGCAATGCCGTCATTGCTTGCTGATTAACAATCCGATTAAACCAGTAAAGTTCCGCCATACAAACAATCAGTTCTTAAACACCTCGTTCCCCTCTTAAAATGCCCCTTCCAAGCCATTTTTCCAAGGGTAAAATGACTCGTTATCACTGTCATTCCAGCCCGATACGCCGGTCCAACCCCTTAATGTATCACTGTGCCGTTTGCGTCAGCTCAGCCAGGTTTTCATTATCAGTCTCCAGGGTATTGCCCTCCTTGTGGGGGTCAGGCTCCGGTTATTACGGTTATGAACCCCTTTGGTATGGAAGTCTTCAGAAATGCAAAACCGGAACAACCGGACCCTGACCCCATTATTCCCTTACCACCGTTTTGTGCCAATGAGAAACAGGGTGGATAAAAGGTATCTGAGAATCATGGCGCTGTTTTTATAGATTTTTGATTTTCCGTGTGTTCTGTCCTGCATTTCAACGGTTATCTCTTTTATTTGCAGGCCGTTGTTTCTGCAGATCATCAGTACCCCGATGTCCTGGTAATCCAGAATCTGGCTTTCTCTGGTGAGCAGAAGCTGCATGGCCTTTGTGTTGTATGCCCTGAAACCACTGGTAATGTCCGCAATATCAAGTCCTGACAGGTTTTTCAGTATATACCAGATAAAATGTTTGGCTGCAGATCCCCGTTCAAGGCAGGATCCAATGACCACATCATTGCTTTGGTCCAGTTCCTGTAAAAGTGTGTTGATATATCCGGGGGCATGCTGATTGTCACCGTCCATGGTGACAACGGCCTGATACCCTTTTGAAAGGGCGTATTTCATACCGGTCTGGATGGCTCCCCATGCGCCGAGGTTGATGGGAAGGGTGATGAGGCCGGCGCCGTTTTCAAGGGCTATTGTTCCCGACCCGTCGCTGCTGCCGTCATCCACCACCAGTATGTCATGATCACAGCTTGTTCTGATTCTGCTGATGACGTTTTTAAGGGTGCCTGATTCGTTTAAAACAGGAATAATAATAAGTGAATTCATATCCGGTTGTTAGTACTGGCTTCTGATTTTTTTTCTGACGACTGATCATTAATTTTTTTTTCAAGTAGTGCCATTTTTTGTGCCAGTTTTTTGTACCTCAGCTCATTCTGGGTAATGTACATATCCATGCTTAAAATTTTGATCAGAACAAGCCCGATCCCTGCCACGGAAATGAGTATGGGCGGATATGCAATGCCGAAGAGCCGTCCGATCACATCAATCAATGCCGGGAAAAAAGCAAATAAAAGAATCGACCCGGTAATGGCAGCCCACCAGATAAAGTGGACCGAATGAATTTTTGATTTTCGGGCCAGGGTGATAAGAATAACGGTGATGACAAGCCCTGTAATCAGTGAAAAGTTTTTGTGATTTAACAATGTGACGGGTCCTTGTTTAATAGGGGGACACTTTACCTATTTTATAAATATAAATAGGGGAACACATTTTAATAGGGGGGACACTTTACCTGTTTTATAAATAAGGGGCCACTATACCTTACGCGGGAAACCCTCAACCCAAGTGCCCCTCCTCAGTTTTTTGTTTTTTAGCAGGGACTGAGGAGTAAGGCACTAACCTGAATACAATATTTTAACAGGTTTGGCAACCTGTATGCTTTGTGTTCCTTTATTTCTTTTTTTCTTTATTTCCAAAACAGGGCATTGATCATCGTTTGGTTCAGCCTTGATTTTAAATTTGCCCTGCAGGGTGAAAAAAACTTGTACAGAAGGTGTTCAGGTTTCCAAATGAGATATAGATAGAGGCCTAGACCTGGGGTGAAACGATGATCAAAGCTCAAAATAGGTATTGTGTCCCCGAATTAATACAAAATAGGTATTGTGTCCCCGAATTAATACAAAATAGGTATTGTGTCCCCGAATTAATACCTGTATTTTGCATGCTTACGGGATTGTTTTGGTATAACCGGCATGGCCGGACAATGATCATCGATCAGGCCACAACGAAGAATGAAACGCCTCCAATGGCAATGCTTTGACGAGTGTTTCATATAAACGTCCATGCCTTGACAGGCGCAACAAAGCATGAAAGCTGTTAGCTGTTAGCTGTTAGCTGTTAGCTGTTAGCTGTTAGCTGTTAGCTGAGTACTGACGGCTGATGGCTTTCATATAAAGGGCTTTGATCTTTTCTGCAGTGATTCTGGATTGAAAATTTTCCCTGAACCGCTGATTTGCGTTTCTGCCAAATTTTTCTGATAATTTTGGGTTCCGGAGCAGGCGATCTATGGCGGATGCAAGGGCAGGGCTGTTGCCGGGCGGTACTTTCAGCCCGGTTTTGTTGTGGATGTTGACGTAATTCATGCCCGACCCCCTGACATTTGCTGTTATCAAAGGAAGTTTGAAATCCATGGCTTCAACCAGGGAGAGCCCAAAGGCCTCGGCTCTGTCAATGGAAGGCAGGCAGAATGCGTTTGCCCTGGCCAACAGCATGTTTTTGTCATTTTCACTGATTCTGCCGGGCAGCAGCACCTGGCTTTCCAGATGGTTTGTTTTTATCTCTCTTAAAAGATCAGCCTTTTCCGGTCCGTCTCCTGCTATCACAAGAACGGTATCAGGCATTTTAAACTGCTTCATTGCCCGTATGAGAAAGACGTATCCTTTATAATAGGTAAGCCTGCCGACAGACAGGATCAGATTTTTATTTTTTATGAAATTTTCAATAATACCTTCAAGTTTTTCAAGTTCCCTCTCAGTATTTCCATCAGGATTCTCCCTCTTATTTTCCTCAGTATTTCTCACAGGGTTTTCCTCAGTATTTCTCACAAAATTATCCTTTGCATGTCCCACAGGATTTGCATCATTATCCATCCCATGATTTCGGGAAAGTTTGTTTTGTGAATTGATTTTCTCTGCTGCGGAATCGATGCCCAGGGGAATAACCACGCATTTCTTTTTGTGCTGTTTCAGGGAACGGCTGGAGTCAAGGTATTGCGGGGAGGTTACAATGATGACATCAGCAGCCTGCAGCAATTGTTGTTCCATCACCTTGTAAAATGGATAAAGCCAGGTTTCTGCCACCCTGGTGTCCTGAACATCCGCATGCCAGTGAACAATGGTTTTTCTCGTTTTAAGGGCTTTAAGGCAGAAAAAAGGCATCAGGCCGGGCATGTGAGCATGAATAATATCCGGTGCAGTTTCACGGATCAGTTGTTTCAGGTAAACGCTCATGAAAAAATTGACCGGGGCATACCCGGCAACACAATGAACCGGAAAAAGCACTTTTGTCAGGCAGCCGGAATGATCCTCTGAACCCCTGCTTAGCCCTTTTTTTCCCTGCCCGTTGCCGTAATCCAATACATTCTCCACCCTGACACGGACATCGGATTTGCTGAAAAACGCCAAAACCTGATGAAAATCGGTTTTCAGCGCTTGTGCACAGTTTTTGATCACCCGTTCTACACCGCCGGCATCAGAAGCGTCAAAATCGTATTTTCCCAAATGCAGTATGGTTTTCATAATATGGGGACACTTTCATAATATGGGGACACTTTACTTATTTATTCTGTAACATAAGAATATTTTACTTTTTACCACCTCCCATGCTCTGACAGTCACAACAAAACATGAAAGCTGTCAGGGGTCATTTACCGGCAGGGAAATGCAGTGTGGCATACTGAGTACTGACGGCTGACGGCTGACGGCTTTCATATAAACCGGCATGGCCGGACCATGATCATCGATCCGGCCACAACGAAGAATGAAACGCCGCCAATGGCAATTCTTTGACGAGTGTTTCTTATAAAAAAACCATCGTGAGGCACATCATCACAACGAAACATCAAACAGCAGAGTGCCGCCCCCAGCGGTCATCTGTCATGAACGAGAATGACAGAGAACTTTTTCCACTGTGAATACAGTATTTGAGCAGTTTTGGCAACCTGTTTGACTTTGTTTTTTTAAAAATGTGAGAAAAATTTACAAATCACAGAAAGGGCAGACTATTTAACCCCTGGCATTTTTGTGATGATACTTGACTTTGCCATGGTTAGATATATACTGACACTGTATTGTCTTTATTGTCCTGGCAGACTGAAATTCAAGGATTGTAAGAACGCCCGGAATTGCAAGAACAGGCGCAGATACCTTCTTGATTCCTGTATTTTTTTTCTTGATCAAAGGGAAGAATTATTATACGGTTTACTATGAAATTTGGTTTTTGGGCTGTATCCTTGATCATCTTTTTCCCATTGAAAGAAGGAGGTTCGTATGTCGGTATCTTTTGAAGCAATCAAAAATGAGATATTAAATCAGATGCCTGTGATAATTGAACAAGATCCGGCTTTTTGTGCAGCTTTAGCAAGGGCGTTACGTGGCGAGTTCATGAATAGAACAGAAGCAGAATCACGTTTTGAAATGATGTTGCGGGAATTGCGTGAGGATAGAGAAGAGCAAAAAAAGAAATGGGATGCGTGGAACCGGAAATGGGACGAAGCTAAAGTAGAAGACAAGCGCAAATGGGATGAGCAAAATCGGAAGTGGGATGAGCAAAACCAGAAATGGGATGAGTGGAACCGGAAATGGGACGAAGCTAAAGTAGAAGACAAGCGCAAAAGGGATGAGCAAAATCGGAAGTGGGATGAGCAAAACCGCAAATGGGACGAAGCTAAAGCAGAAGACAAGCGCAAATGGGATGAGCAAAACCGGAAATGGGATGAGCAAAACCAGAAATGGGATGAGCAAAACCGCAAATGGGATGAGTGGAACCGGAAATGGGACGAAGCTAAAGTAGAAGACAAGCGCAAATGGGATGAGCAAAACCGCAAATGGGAAGCAAACCAGCTTGAACTGAAACGCCTGCATGAAGAGGTCATGGGCGTAAATAACAAAATAGATAGAACCATCGGTGCTCTCGGAGCACGTTGGGGAATGAATTCTGAACGCTCTTTCCGTAACGCACTTGCAGGCATTCTGGAAAAAAACTTTGATGTTCAAGTCTTTACCATTACAGAATATGACGAGACCGGTGAAGTTTTTGGCAGACCGGATCAGGTTGAACTGGACCTCATTGTTAAGAACGGACTGCTCTTGATCTGCGAGTTGAAATCATCGGTTGACAAAGCAGCTATGTACATTTTTGAGCGCAAGGTAAGGTTTTACGAAAAACTCCATAACAAGAAAGCAAACAGAATGATTGTTGTTTCTCCGATGATTGATCCAAGAGCCGTTGAGGTAGGTAAGAAATTGGGTGTTGAGATGTACTCTGACTCTATGGAAGTTTCTTGCTGATGGAGATCTGGGGTTTATATATCTGGGGGCAGTGCTGTGAAAAGGGGTCTTTGAGTAAAGGTATTTATAGTAGTCCCAGCATGACTTGATACTAAAATGTTAGTTTGTAGTATCAACACTGCATTCAAATTCTTCATATAATTTGAGTGTAATCAAAATAGAGCAATCGTTAGTATTTGAAATTATAGCCGTTTTTAAATGGTGAAAATCTTACTTGTTTCATGTATAATTATTCCTGACTATTAATTTTAATTTTGAGCAGGAGGA
>JAYEJJ010000306.1:0-29676 GCA_034660495.1 Thermodesulfobacteriota bacterium
AACTGGTTCCTAAATATCAACAATTTGATTAAGTGCGTTGCGGATAATGGAGAAAAAGTTGGATTTTTATGACGAAAGGGTATTAATGTGTTATAAGGTGTGTTTTTATGTGACACATGCCATATGCCTCATAAAATTCATTTGCGATAAGAATCAACGGCTCATCGAAAACAAAATCATCGATATAACCTTGCAGACCATTGGCACAATAATAAGGAATGTCACCGATTCTTTTTTCTCGGTCTCCTGAATTAACAGGGATTCTTTTGTTGTATAGAATGTCACAACACTCTTTCAAGTTCCATGTTAACCATCCATTAACAGTTTTCATCCCATATACCCCAACCCTTCCAGGAAAACATTCAACTGCCCGAGCGTCTTTTCCCGTTGCTGCTCCAGTTCGCGGCTGCTCACCGCATATTTGTTCCAGAGCTTTTCGACCCCCTGAATCAGTGCCCGTTTTTCAGCATTGAGATACCGCTCCAGCTCCCGGTCCGCAATATCATAGAATTCTTTGAGAATCAGATGCCAGGCTTCCTCATCGGTCAGCTGGCCGCCGATGTCTGCAAGCAGGGTGTCTGTTTTGGCAATCCGTGCCTCAAGGGCGGCCTTGTCTTTTTGCAGGGCGTTTATTTTTTTCTTGTCTGTTTTGTTCTCCGCATCCAGTTCAGCAATCTATCCGCCCGGCGGATCAGTTCCCGGTTTTCATCGGTGAAGGCTTTGCCGCCCAGCCGTTTCAATTCAAGCTTCAGGGATAGCTCAGTGGTTTTTTCTTTTAATGCGGCCTTGGTGTCCTTGATCTTTTTCTCCAGCTTCTTGATGGCTGTGTTCATTTTTTTCAGCTCATCCAATTTCCGCCTGGCTGAAGAGCCGGAACTATCCTTCAAATCGCTGATAAGGGCATTTAACGCTTTTTTAATGACGGCCGAAGTGACTTTTTCACCTTCATCCGGCTCGTAAGCCGCCGTCTCCTGGGCGGTTTCAACGGTTTCTGCCAGTTCGTTCTGCAATCCGCTGATGGTGTTTTCCAAGGCTTCAATGGTGTCAGCCTCGGCCTGAAAGAACGCTGCAATCAGATAGTCATCCGGGATCAACGTGTGATGCTACCCGGTGGAAACAATGGTTTTCAGATTAAAACGGATCTGTTGCCACCAGTTGACAAATACGCCGGCACTTTTGAATTCATCCAGCACCTGCAATGGTACCATCTTCTCTTTGAGGGTTGTCAGCAGCCCGTGCCGGAACTCCGGCATTTTTTCCCCGTTTTTGTTCCCGTTGTTGGTGCGCTCAAGCCGGGCAAAATCGTTTTGTGCCTTCTGCCACCAATCCGCCAGGACCCGGGTGTGGGTGGCAAGGGTCTGAACAACGGCCTGATCTGATTCGATGATGTTTTTTATATCCGCCTTATCATGAACAGCCTCCTTGAAGGTGAGATATTTTGGCCGGTCAGGCTAAAAAAGTGTGTCTTCCAAAAGTCCAAACCGGGCAAAATCAAGATACCGTGCCGTCACCTCGTCTTCGGGAATGCCGCCGATGAGATGGGCTTGCACATCCTCTGGTTCCGGTTCCGGGGTGTTATCGACATAGCGGCGGATATTCAGATTGTAATCGTGCGTTTCCACAATCTCGGACCTGTCCACCAGGCGGCTGTATTTGGGAAGTTCCTGTTTCAGGGTGAAAATGGTGTCAATCTTTTCAATATCTTCCGGGCGCAGCTTGTTTTGATTCTTGGCTTCGGCAAATTCCCGGTCTGCATTAATAAACAGGACTTTGCTGCGCAAATGATCCGGTTTGTTTTTGTTGCAGATCAGGACGCAGGCAGGAATTCCGGTGCCGTAAAACAGCCCCTGGGGCAGACTGATGATGGCCTCGATCACGTCATCATTGATAAAGATTTCCCGGATCAGCTTTTCCTTGCCGCCGCGGAACAACACACCATGGGGCATGATGGTGGCCATGTGGCCGTCACTTTTGAGACTGGCCAGCATGTGCTGCACAAATATAAGATCGGCTTTCTTGCCGGTCTCCGGGGCCCATTCCTGGAAACGATGGGAAAATTTAACGCCGGCCCGGCTGTAATTTTGGGAAAAGGGGGGATTGGTAAGCACCCGGTCGAATTTTCGAATCTGACCATTCTCCAGAATCTGCGGGTTCTCTGAATCATTATCGTCCTCGATGGCGGCAATGGCCTTGGTGAGCATATTGCCGATGTCATGTTTCAAATCCTTTAACGCCGGAACGGTGTCACCGTTTTCATCGGTCCAGGATTCATGCCAGCGGGCGTGTCTGGGCACAAAAAAGGTTTCACCATAGGATGTTTTGTCCTCAAGCAGTTCATCGGCCAGTTCGGGCTGTCCTTTCAGGTGTACGAATGAATACTGGCGCAGCTGGCGGCGTTTCCGGTCAAATTCATCTGAGAGCCGCTTTAGGAAAAGAATCCCGAAAATAAACTCCTTGAACTCTGAAGCATCCATTTTTCCACGCAAAATATCTGCAGCTTTCAGGAGAAAGGATTCCAGCTGGGATAAGGTAATTTTTTCTTTATTCAAGGTCACTCCGTGGTACCATAGCTTGAATGACGGGTTTATCAACTCCAGATTCATGAAACTCCCATAAATTTTGAGATTTTCGATTTTGAAGCACTGAAGTTTAAAATAGTCAGACACATTTAGACGCGCTGGGGAAATTTGTCCTTTGGCTCAGCTTAATCATTTGCCGGTGATGGTTTTATTATGTTTTTTTTGAAAACAGAATCATATTTTATGGCATCAACGGGACAGACGTTCAAACAACGACCACAACTGAAACAGTCTGCCGGCAGTTTGCTCCCATTAATAAGGCCTTTTGCTGCCTCCAGGGGGCATGCTTTTATGCATAAACCGCATTGGGTGCATTTTTCTTTGTCAACACGAACCCGGAAAATGCTGAATCGTTCAGCAATCCAGGATATGAACCCAAAGGGACAAATGAACTGACAAAACGGCCGATATACATAGAATGACCCCAAAAGACTGATAAGGATGGTCAGCACAATGCTGAATGTTTCAAAATCGAGATTAAAGAGGTTAAAAGGATTCAGATAGTGGTAGATAACCATTCCTTTCCGGTCTCCTGCAATACCGAAAAGAAAAAGCAGCATGACCACAAAGAGGCTGC
Organism: Thermodesulfobacteriota bacterium; assembly: GCA_034660495.1. Classification (GTDB taxonomy): domain Bacteria; phylum Desulfobacterota; class Desulfobacteria; order Desulfobacterales; family Desulfobacteraceae; genus DATFJZ01. The sequence continues at coordinate 3,157 of JAYEJJ010000306.1, forward strand.
CCCGGATCGTGTTTGTGAAGGCGAAAGAAAGTTTATGTTTCTTGATTTTTTTCAGGACCGGGATACTGTATATCAATTCCTGAAGCGCTCCAAAAGGACACGCCCAGCCACAGATAAGTTTGTTCCCGATCACAGCCAGTGTAATAAAGAAAATAAAGGCTGTTACTTTGGCTGCAGGATCGGCATATAAGCCTGCCATGGATTTGAATACCTTTACAGCCCCTTCCATGGGGTTGGGGGATTTTCCCAGCAAAAATCCTGCAACCATTACCGAGATAAGAAGGGAAGCAATGTAAGGGAATCGAGGATACCATTGACTTCTATGATCGATCCCGCACAGGTCGGGACGTCCCAGCCGGGTGAGGAACACAAGTCCCCCTAAAACTAACGCAGCGTATAAATAATACTTTAACGTTGTATCGTGGTGGGAAAGAAGATGGTGTGCAGCATGCTGGAGCGTTTCCGGTTTAACTTGCAGCGTATCGAGGGACTTTTTTTTGGAAACGTCAAGAGGCAGACCAAGTTCCCGGGCCAGGGCCTTTCCTGTGACGTTCAGGATTGGCGCAATATCACGAATCGACATCTCAACGTTGACCTTGACTGCCTTTACCGGTTCAGCAGGCGGGGTTGCGAGAATGCCGGCAGTGATGATAACCAGCATAATCGTTACAGTTCCGAAAAGCCATATGCGCTGTTTATATGAGAGCATCAGGCACCATTGATACAGGTTCATTGTTTTTATCAATCCTTTATATATCTGATTGACTGATTATTCAGCCTTTTCCATTTTTTGGTCATATTTGCCGTCACGGGCAAGACCGTTTAACCTGCAGCGTTTCAAAAACGTCTTTTGAGCAGAAGCCAGATTGTCTTCCTGCCCTTTCCAGGCTGCAAGCACCGGTGCCTGCAGAGCCCGCCCATAAGAAAAACTGACCTGCCATGGATGCGGGCCCATCATGTTTATGACGTTGAGATGGTCAGTGGCGTCTTCTGCACTCTGCCCACCCGACAGGAACACGATTCCGGGGACAGCCGCCGGCACGTAACGGGTCAGGCAGCGAATCGTGGCATCGGCAACCTCCTGGACGCTTTTCTGACGGGCGCATTTCATACCGGGAATCACCATGTTCGGCTTTAACAGCATCCCCTCGAATATCACGCGGTGGGCATAAAGTTCAGTGAACACTTCTTCGAGCACCCTGGATGTGACAGCTTCGCAGCGTTCAATGTCGTGAGTTCCATCCATCAGTACTTCCGGTTCCACGATCGGCACAATACCCAGTTCCTGACAGAGGGCTGCGTAACGCGCTAAACCGTGGGCGTTTGCACGAATACCAAATGCTGTGGGAACATCGCGCTCGTTGATCTCAATAACAGCCCGCCACTTAGCAAACTGTGCCCCCATTTTTTTGTACTCGACAAGCTGTTCTCGCAGGCCGTCCAGACCCTCAGTGATCTTTTCCTCAGGAAACAGTGCCAGTGCTTTTGCGCCCTTGTCCACCTTGATTCCTGGTACGATACCCCTGCTGGACAATAGTTCTGCAAACGGCGTTCCTTCTTGAGTGCCCTGTCGCAGTGTTTCGTCAAAGAGAATGACACCACCGATATAACGTTCGATTCCCTGGGTAGTAAAAAGGATTTCCCTGTATCTCCGGCGGTTTTCTTCGGTGGATGCGACATTGATCGAATCGAATCGGTTTTTGATTGTGGGATTGCTTTCGTCCGCCGCCAGCACACCCTTTTGTTTTGCTGCAATGGCTTTTGCTACAGACCTGAGATTGTCTTTAATCATTTTTAACCTCTTCTTTTATCAGTATATTCACACATAACGACTAATTTTACAGTCTTTTCAAGATAACATTCATGTTAATGTATAACATTCAGTGTTTGAGTTTACAATATTAATTTAAATTCAAGCCCGGACCATTCCCTGTTTCTTCAAATCAGAAACAAAAATCAGAGTTTTAGCCTGATAATCGAGTGGTAAAAGTAAATGCCGGTTTGCTTGAGTTTCCTGATCATTTCTGGTATACACGCGATGATCAGGTTTTTTATACCTGTTCTCCAGAAATCAGCCTCATAGACTTGATCATCGAGTATACGCAAAGCGGTTTTAAAGATGTCACAATTCCCTTTTGGGATAATCTATGGCTGGTGTCTTAAAACTTGATAATCGAGTAAAAAGGGAAAAAACAAATTTTAAAAAAGATCTGCCTTAAATTTTATGAAAAGTCTGGATATTAAACATATTGTGCTTGCCGGGAAAAGATATGAGGTTCCTTTTACACTGCAACCGGGGGATGGCAGAAATCTTCTTGAATGTGAACAAGTCCTTCGCTTTGTTCCTGGGAAACGGGCTGTTGTTTTTGGACAATGGAATGGACAAAGAATCGTTGCCAAGCTTTTTTTCAAGCCTTTTGTGTCGAAAAAACATGTGCAAAGGGAGATTAAGGGCAGCGGGTTATTAAAAAAAGCAGGCATTGATACCGCTGATATTCTGTATTCAGGCACAGATGCAGATGAAAACATAAATATTCTGGTTTTTAACGCCCTCATGCCGTCCAAAAGCCTGGAAAGTATTATTGAAGCCGGTAATAACCGGGAAGATATCACCCCCTGTCTGGAAAAATTGATGATACTCATTGGAAAAATGCACAATGCCGGACTTTTTCATAATGACCTGCATTTAAACAATTTCCTGCTGGTTTCCCGCAGCAATACCCTTTATGCCCTGGACGGGGCCGCTGTTGAGGAAAAAAAGAAAAACGCTGCCCTTGGCATGGCGCTCAGCTTAAAGAATCTGGCCGATGTGTTTGCACGGCTTAAAATTAAAAATAATGCCCTGTTTAACGCCCTGCTAAATACTTATGCCAGGACCCGGGGCATCCATATAGATGCAGAAAGGCTGGGTCTTCTTGAAAAATTGATAAAAAAAGAAGAAAGGGCAGTTTTAAACAAATATCTGAAAAAGATGTTCAGAAGTTCAACCCGGCATATCTGTAAAAGAAAATTAACCTCTTTGGTGATCTGCCGGCGGGAATTTTATACTCCGGCCATGAAGGCTTTTCTGAACAATCCAGATGCAGCCTTTGATGTTCCTGAGGACCGGCTGCTCAAGGCAGGAAATTCTTCCACCGTTGTCAGGATGTTTATGGATGGAAAAGAGATGGTTGTAAAGCGGTATAACATGAAAACCTGGCTTCATGCCCTGAGGCGTGCCGTCATCAAAAGCCGTGCCCACATCTCATGGTATAATTCACACATGCTTTTAAAAGTGGGGATTTCAACGCCTAAGCCCATTGCGTTTAAGGAAAACCGGCTGGGTGTTTTCAGAAACAAGGCGTATTTTATCTGTGATTTTATCCCGGGAACAAGCCTGAGAAATTATTTCAAAGCCGCAGGTTCTGTTGATAACAGAATATTGGAAAAAATTGTTCAAATGGTCAGGATTTTTAAAGCGTCAAGGATCAGTCACGGAGATATGAAGGCCAGCAATATTATCCTTCATGAAAACAAGCCCTTTTTAATAGATCTTGACAGTATGAAGCAGCACAAAGTCAGCTTTTTTTTTACCAGGGCCCATTGTAAGGATATGAAGCGGTTTATGAAAAACTGGGCAGATCAGCCTGAACTTCTGCATGGTTTTAAAGTCCTTTTCAGGGAAAATGAATCGCCCTGAATAGCCCGTAGGAGATTGAATAGCCCGGGAAAGATGGGCTGTTTCATTCTTTTTATAAAGAAGTAGCAGGAGAAAGGCAGTTAACTTCAAAATTTTTAGATTCTGAAAAGCGCAGTTGAATTTGACCAATCCTGCCATCTAAAATATGACGTTCTTTTACCGTCCCTTTTAACATTTTTTCTACGGTGTTTTTTCTTTTTATTTTTTTCCCTTTCGGTACTTTTGTGCAGAATACATAGGGTGAAAAATTTTTGATTCGTTCTATATCACTTTTTTTTGGTATTGATTCTCGTCCACCTATCTTTGAAGTCAAAAGGCTAATCGGATCGTTAATAAGCATTTCTGACCACACTTGATCAGAATGTCCATTTATAGATCCATGATGAGGAATTTTAAAAATTGAAGCCTGCCATTGAGGACGTTGTGGCGAATTAACTATAGCTTTCCAGCCTGTTCTTTGGTCTTTGGTTTCCTCCAGGTCAGAACCCAAATAATAAACAAATATTGTTAAACTGAACCCATAATACTATTGAACAGTTGTTTTGTTTTGGTTCTGGGACAATTATTCTAAAATCTTTTTTCCTGGGTAATAAAGATGCAAATAATTGAAGAGCATCATGATATGATTTGTTAGAAGGAGATAGAGCACGAATTCGTACCACAAAGTCATCTTTAAAATTTTTGAATATTAATGTATCTTTGAGAACAGGTGATAGGTAATCATTTTTGTAGTTCTTATTTTCCTCTATGTTTTTTTTAGTATTTCAACAACTGAAGCAATTTCCTTGGTTGCTGAAGTGTGTTGATCTAATATCGAGGTAATATCAGACCCAGAGTATGCTGAAATAAGGCTTAAAAATTCTTCTTTAAGTAGCGCTGCTGAATAGCAGATTCTTGTTTCTGAACATTCAGATACTATTTGATTTGCCCCTCTGATATGATCAGAATGCCAATGAGAGATTATAAATGCTTCAACTGATTCTACTGGTGTTACTCCTATGCTTTTCAAATATTCTATAGCAATTGGTTTTTTTGTTTTAGAATTTAGACAGGAATCGACAATTAGCCATTTGCCTTTCCCGATGTGTAGGACTATACATTCACCAAAACCAGGACCGAAAAGAGATATTTCAAATTCCTTTGAATTTGGCAGGGTTTTATTAATCTCGTTGGAAGAACGCAGTAAGTTCTGCCCCTTTTTTGATAGCGTGATCAATTTCTTTTTGGGTCCAGCGTGAAAGCCGACGAAATCTAATTTTAGATTCTTTTTTCCGTCCACGCCCAGGTAAATCAGCATAACTAATTGACCAATAAAAAACTGCTCCTGGAGTAAGTAAGTTTAAATCACTTGGTGTTATTTCCTCAATATCCAAAGACACCATCTCATCTGGTAATTCAGGATTTGTTTTGTCTGAGATGATTGCGTAAAAAGTATCATCAAGGATTTCAGTGATTCTCCCTTCCCATAATTGCAATAATTTGTATTTTCCTTTAAGTGGTTTTAAATATGGTGAGACAAATTCAGGGGGTTCAATTTGAGGGGTGTTTTCTAAATCAGTTTGATACTTATTCCTATCAAAATCGGGTAAGGAATTATCCGATTTTTGTGTACCAATTTTTTCGGGGATATAGAAATCAACACTCGCCTCTGTGCTATTAGGGTCTTTTAATATCGGGGCTGTATTCATTTTTCTAGCGCCTTTTTAATAGTGGTTTCAGTTATTTTCTTAGCGTATTTAATTGCTTTGTCCCAGTTTTTCATCAAAATGTTTGTTGAATCAAGGCTCTCTTGGTTCTCATGTTTTTCAATATGATTATTTACACTAAAATTTATACCATAACCCTTAGCCTTCACAGGACCAATAGTTACGTGTATGTATCCTTTGAAAGTATCTTCTCTTTGACTTTCTACTGCTAAAAAACTCATGCCAACTGGCTTGGGCAATGTCTCTTCCCAGATAGCTTTTGGAACCAAACAGTCACCAACATAATTCCAGTCTTTTTCATTTCCCATATCGTATGTAACAGAGTAGTTTATCCCCATTTTTTCTATAGGAATATGTTCTAAAATAGTAAAGATAGATACTATCAAATCTTTAAAGGGTAAAAATTGAGATGGGTCATTAGTTCGTGCCATAAATTTGTCATGCTGGACCTGAATAGAGAGCCATGAAAGAGAGAACTTTGTTATATCTTTATGTATAATTTCAACATCTTGTTCCTCTAGATCATCTTTCGATATAAGCTCGTTACGCAATAACCATTCCGGGTGGAAAATCGCTGGATTAAACGATCCAATTAAAACTGTACTCACTTCTTGAAATATGGGATTTAAGTTATGCATTCATTTCTCCCCATCTCTTTTTCAATCTTAAATATTTCATATTAAGCAATACGGAAAATTTATAAATTTTACAAGTCATTTATCTTAATCCTTTGTTTCTCTTTAACAAGAGTTATCATTATAGAACAATATATGTCAACGCCCATAGTTCATTTCCCTGCTTAGAAGTAAGCTAAAAGTTTAATACGAAGAAACCTTAACAGAAATTTCAGGTTGAACAGAACAGAGGACGACTGGCCAGCAGCCAGCCTGAAATAGGATTCCGCCTTTTTATACTCTCCTGTTTTGTAGAGACGTCTGAAAAGGGAAAGACAGCGGTGAACGTAAAAACGGGATCTCAAGGCCAGATATTCGTCTGGCAGTATCTGGGGGTCAAAAACAGCATCCACCACAGACAGTCCTGCTTTTTCAATGTATGAATGATGATACCGCAGGCTGTCATTATGGTGGAAATAGGCTACAATGGTGGCATCAACACGGACGGTCCGGCAGGTGGCCAGCAACTGGGCAATGACACTGATGTCTTCGTTGCTGCGTAAATGCTCAGGGTATTGTATCCGGTCAAATTTTGATCGTTTAACGATAAATTTACCATGGGAGATTGACAGCTCTTTGTTGAGAAAGGCCTTGAAATTGTCAAGGCTGCTTTTGTTTAATAATGGGGCAGGCCGGTGTTTTTTTTCCCCTGAAGCCTTAACGGACAGGCTTCCCCCCACCTGCATCTCCGCCCAGGGGGTCTTTTTAAGCTGGTCTGTGAAAGCTTCAATTGAATGGGGAGCCAATTGGTCATCAGCATCCAGCATGAGGACAAATTCGCCCTTTGCCTTTTTTATTCCAAGGTTTCGGGCAGAGGCTGCGCCGCCGTTGGATTTTTTTACATATATGATCCTGTGGGGTTCACGGGTCAGATAATTTTCTGAAATAATGGTTTCAGTATTGTCCGTTGACCCGTCATCTATGACGATAATCTCCTTTGGCAGTACTGTCTGATTTAAAATTGAGCGGATTGCCTGTTCAATATAATGTCCGTAGTTATATGTGGGTATCACCACAGATATATCTGACATGTCAAATTTCCTTGTTACGCGCTGATTCCAGTTTTTATGAACACAGGCCCCTTACCCCGTGTAAGGCAGAACTGATGATTGTAAGGCAGTACTGACGTCCTGCCGATAGCTTTATTGCGCCCTGCAGCTGCTTCTGGAGTAGATCTGCACAAGATCATCGTCTCCTGAAATCAAATGTATTTTTTTAAAGCAATTAAAATCAGGAATTTTTTCTTTATTTTTATTGTGCAGATTGATCAGTAGAATATCAGTATTGTTTTTCAGGGCAAATTTCTCAAGATCCGGGTAATCTGTGATTTCCATGTTGTGATGAACAACAGTGGTCAGTGGATCTTTTTCATTTTTCAGGTCAATATAAAAAGAGAGTTTTTTTTCATTGGTTGCAATTTCTTTGTCTTCAAGCATATCGTTTTCAGCCAGCCAGTTTACAGCAATGGGGATTGCGTTATCATTAAAACAGAGTAATTCAAAACTTTTGGCCCCGGGCGCAAGAATAAGCACTGCAATTAAAAATAAAATTGTTTTTTTACGGGAAGCTGTGTTTATTTTTCGGCACAGACGGTCTATACCGGCGCCAACCCATGGCAGCAGTAAAAATGCAGGGATCATTAAAAATCTCGTTGAAAGAAAATCTCTTGTCAAAAGAAAGTAGAATATAAGCCCCATATAAACAGACCACAGACAGAGTATGAATCTGCCCGGAGGTGACAGCCGCTCTTTCAGAGCGATATAAAGAGGAATACAGGACAGAGGAAAGATGACTTTTATCAAGACACCTGCCATGCCCATTAAATATAAAATAAGCAGGTAATGCCGTGCAAGGGCGGCGGCATTGTAATGCAGTCCGGAAAAAGGCGGGTAGTTTTCCGCTGCCTTGAAAATCTCGTAAATTTGAAAATAATGGTTAAGAAAATTGCCGTTAAAAAAATTGATTAATTCTGCAATTACCTGATCCAGCCGGTTTACAGCCAGACTGCTGCTTCCCATTGTCAGAATGGCTGTCAGTCCTGTCCCCAGGGGGAGCCCTGCCCAGATCAGAGCTTTAACCAGATAAGCGCTTCTCTGTTCCTTATTGGTAAAGGATAGACAGATCAGGACGCCAAAGTAGAAAAAAATGAAAATGATACCTTCAATTCTGATGAGAACAGAGCACCATCCAATAATAAAAGTAAACCAGAAATAAGAAAAATCAGATGTTTTAATGGATTTTACGGCAGAATATATGCACCATGCAAAAATAAGCAGAAAGATCGGATCTCTGCTGACATACAGAGACCATTCATTTATTTTAGGCATCAGGGCAAAGACAAGGCAGGTCCAGAAAGCCGCCCTTGTACCGAACATATATTTTGTTAAATAGTACAGAGGGATGACGGTCAGCACCATACTCATAATGGAAATCATGTACCCGGCAAAAATCCAGTCCGGGATCAGTATGTGGACAAATGCAATCAAGAGCGGATATGCCGGCATGGGATACATGGCCAGCCCTTTGGCTATGCTGCCGGCGGCAAACTGCTGGGCTGCCTTTATATAAAGGATGCCGTCCATATTAATGGTGCTCTGGTATAAGGCAGACAAAAGAATCAGCTTGACAGCCAGGGATATCAAAAGGGGAATACCCAGACAGAACCATTCATCTGAATACCCATCCAGGATGCCTTGATTTTTGTTTTTGTGCAAAAAGAAAGTCTTTATCTGAGTCCATTTGTCTGTTTTATGAACAATCAAAAAATTTATCCTTTTTAATCATGATTCATTTCAGCTGCGATTTTTTTGTTCAGCAGGATACAGTCCATCTCTACAACAGAGAGATCTTTTTTTCTGCTGATTGGATATAGACCGGAAATAATAAAGCCGTATTCTTCAAATATTTTCAAAGATTCAAGGTAATGGGGCATCCCGGAATAGATAGGCGTAAGGGACAATTCCGATAAAATAAAAGTAAAATATTGTATTGATTTTAATCCACCTTTAAATACCTTGAGATCATACCCCTGGGTGTCCATTTTAAGAAAAGTGTTTCTTTTATCCAGATTTTCTATTATCTGAGGGATAAAGGTGTCAATGGTTTCAAGTTTAACCTTTTCTTTTTCTGTGATTTTTATTTTTTTATATTTTTCTTTTCCAAATTCATTTGGAGTTAGAAAAGATGATAAATCTGAGGATTTAGATACATGAATCAAAGCTTCACCGCATGAATCGCTCATTGCCCGTTTGTAGGCAAACCAGCGGGAGTCATGAAGGCAGTTTTCCTGTAGATGTTCAAATATCCGGCTGACAGGTTCAAAGGAGTGAATTTCTTTTCTGTATCCTTCTTCTTCCCTGAGCATACGGCCAAACTGGCCCTGATTTGCACCGACATCCAGGATCGTATCAATATGATAATGGTTTATGAGGTTGATTATATGGGAGGCAGCCGTGGGATTTTTTTTGCGTTTTATCAGTTCGTAGCCAAACATTTTTGCAATTTTTCGATGTACTTTCATTGTTTACACTTTTTTTATACGAGATAATCAGGTTGTTTTATACCTGTAAGGGGAGAACATTATCCCAATGCCGCCGTTTCTATTATATCTGCCGCCTTTTTATGCCTTGAGTATACGTCTGTTGTTCTGACATAGGCTTTTGCGTTATCCTTCCATTTTTTCCTTTTATCAGACCTGAGCATATGAATCAATTTCTGGTCTAGATTTTCCTGGATAAAGGGGTCAGGAACAAGTTCTCCTGCCTCTGCTTTTTTTATATGGAACCCGTATCCGCAGATTTCTGTTGCCAGAACCGGCAGTCCGGCTGCCATTGCTTCAATTAAAACCGTGCCTGTGTTTTCCTGACGGGCGGGGTGCAATAACATATCAGCACCTGCAAGAAACCGCGTTACGTCACTTCTTTCTCCCAGAAAAGTTACAAGGGATGCCACCTTTTTTTGTCTGCTCAATCGGATCATGGGACCGGGTTTTCCCTTGCCTAGAACAAATAACCGGGTTTTTTCCTTTAAATCAGAAGGCAGGGCGGAGACTGCTTTTATGGTGCGGTCCACTCCTTTTCTTTTGTAGTCTGATCCCACCATTAAAATAAGGTGCTGATCCGGTGTTATACCAAATTCCTGGCGCAGATTTTCACGGATTTTCAGTGAATCAGATCCGGCCAGCCGGTCTCTGGCGATTCCCGGAGGTACAGGATGAAACCTGTGTTCCGGTGTTTTGTAATACTCCATGTACCGCTGTTTTTCATTATTTGAAATTGTAATGATATGGGTTCTGGAATTTTTGTGAAAAACCGATTCTTCCTGCCGCATTAAGGTTCTGCAGCGTCCTGACATACGGTATAAAACACTTCTTTTCCTTACATTGGCGGCAAAGCAGGTATCAGAAGCAAAATAGATATCCAGGCCCGGCATTTTATTGAACCCTGCAATGACATTGTAAGACCTTGATGCAAATAATTTTTCAAGGCGGTCGGCCATGGACTGATAGCGCCTGTGATTGGTCAGGCCCTTATGGGGAACAATAGAAATATTAAGATTCTCGGGCCGTTCACCTTCCCAGGAGCCTGTGTACACATCAATTTGGTGACCCCGGGCAGCACAGGTCTGAGCAAGCTGAAGAAATCCCCGCTGAAGCCCTCCTGAAGGAAAATATTTAAACAAACAGAATGCAAATTTCATTATATTGGAACAGATTTTTTAGTAATGCTGTTTTGTCCGGTATCTTCCCGGACCTGCAGGGTGTTTAAGGCAATGCCGCAGCCTGCAAAAAGGAAAAGTATGCCGATAACGTGAACGCCATAGGCTTCAAGGACATCACTCCAGTAATCGCCAAACAGAAAGCTGCTGGTAAAATTGTGCAGAACAACGGCCAGTATCATCAATACCATCGGCAGATACCTGCGCCATCCTGCGGGATTTGTGATCAGCAGATAATAGAACAGAAAGCTGTGAGATAGAATCAATAAAACATAGTGGTGTTTCCAGGAACGTTCCGACAATAAAAGCATTGCCAGGAAGACAATGGCGTATTCTCCGATATTTCCCTGGTGTTCAGGCCTGGTTCCGGGGGTTCTGCACAATAGTGCAAGGCATGCCACAATGCCAAGGGATGCCCCTTTGACCATCAGGGAAACCGTTTGATGATCAAGGGACATGAAGTTGATTTTAAGATCATTGAAAGCGTCTCCGGTGTCTGCTGCTATGGCTGTACTGTCTGAAAAAAGTCGGAAAAACAGGCCGGTAAAGGATTGATTCATGTACTGGGTCTGCATGTATCCGACGGGCATTCCGCTGACAAAGGGAAGAATCATCTGTCTGTACCATTCTGCCATTAACTGATGATTGAAGCTGAACCCCAGTATCAGTCCGGGGATAAGCCATGCAAACAGAAAAATACCTGCAAGGGTCCCCGCCACACTGGACCATCTTTTTTTGTAAATGAAATAGGGCAGGAAAAGCGCCGGTGTGACCTTGAGCACCGCTGCAAGTCCAATGGCAAGACCGGACAGAAATTCTTTTCTGCAATAGCTGCAGTACAGAGACAGAACAACAAGTCCGCCAATGACAAGGTTAACATTTCCATGGGTTAAATCACTTGCAAACACCCTGATGCTTAAAATCAGCACCAGGATTACTGCCCAGTCCGGCAGGGGCGGGCTGTTGTTCTGAACCATTTTCAAAGTCACTGTAAATATAAATACAATGATTAAAAATTTAAAGGTCATCCATGCAAGGGAGCCGGTTACACTGCCCATGGCGTGGAAAGGCATGAGAATTAAAATCATGCATGGCAGATTGGGGTACAGGTCGCCTTTTTCTCCATAAATTGTTTTTTTTTCCCTTTATTCTTTCACTGTGATAGGTCCGGCGCAGAAAGGCGGTCCGGTCTTCTATGGCCTTTTGAAATACTTTTATGCCGGGTGCGATATAGAGGACTAAAAAAACAAAAATCAGGATTTTCCTGGTGCCAGGCTGGAATTTATTCATAATGCAGATTTATGGTTTCCCTTAAAAAAGTGGATAATAATATGACATAGTAAAGAATGAATCATAAGTTTAATTTTTTTTTATGGTCAAGAAAATCCTGGGTTTCCAATTCCTTTATCCACTTCTGGCTTAAAAATTTTTTTGTCCTGGCCTCGAGTTTTTTCTGTTTTCTGCGGTAACGAAGTGGTTTTTCCTTGCGAACGGCTGCTGTGCCGTGGGCAATATGGACAATTTTTGAACGCATCTCTTCCACAGGGATCATCCTTGTCTTATAACCGGCATTCCAGATCTGGGTGGCAATGGAATAACCGCCGCCTCTGCCCAGTCCGCCTTCAGCCCCCTGAATGAGGGTGAACCTGAGGTTGTTGTCGAGGATCACATCTTTGCGGTACATGGCGCAGTAATCCCTGGGATAGTGACCAGCTTTCCATTCCACATGTTTTTTTCTGCCGGCAGCCTGTCTGACTTTTTTAACCATATAATGGATCATTCGTTTCTGAAAGTGATAAACAGGATTTTCAATATGCAGTTTCCATGCTCCAGCAGCACCGACATCAGGGCTGCTGTTGATTTCATCAAGCATTGGGTCCAGCCAGTCCTCTGCCTTGACAAATACATCTGTGTGCATGGTGACATAATAATCCCCTGTGGCGTGCTTGAGTCCGTAGTCCCATGCCGTAAAAACGTTCAGGGGCCAGTTGGTGTGTGTTTCCTTTGGCCGTTCCAGAAGCAGAATCCAGTCCAGTGATCTGAGATATTCAAGGCTTTCATCTTTTGAGCCGTTGTCAACGACTATAACCTGGATATTGTATTTTTTAGAACACTTGTTAATTGAGCGAAGACACAGAGAGATATAGTGTTTTACCTGCCAGTGCGGCATGCAGATTGTTATTTTGTATTTGTTTCTATTCATTTGTTATTTTCTCTTATGGGTCTGGTATGCCAAATTTTGTACTTGATTATAAAGCGGGGTATTATTATAAATGTTTAATACCGCTGTCCGCATTTAAAAACAATTTATATTAATTAGGGTGATTTTTTTTGTCAAGTGAAATGTAGCGTCTAATACTTCGGATACTGGCATACTCGAAGGTATATTTGATTTAGAATTGCGGGCAGCTTTATTGATTGAATTCTGAAGTAAATTCTGGTAATGATCAAGTTTATTGTTAATATCTGGTTTAAGGAAATAGAATGTATAATATCAAAAGAATCTGTGTAACAGGCGGTTGCGGTTTTCTCGGATCACATCTCTGTGATGAACTGATAAATGGAAACAATGAGGTGATCTGCGTGGACAATTGTTTTACCAGTTCAAAGCAGAATATTGCCCATCTTTTAAGCCATCCAAGATTTGAGTTTTTACGTCATGACATCACCTTTCCTTTGTATATAGAAGTTGATGAAATATACAATCTTGCCTGTCCAGCCTCTCCGGTTCATTATCAGAGAGATCCTGTACAGACTACAAAGACCTGTATTCACGGGGCCATCAATATGCTGGGCCTGGCCAAACGGGTCAAGGCAAAGATTCTCCAGGCATCCACCAGTGAAGTCTACGGAGATCCAGAAGTCCATCCTCAGCCGGAACACTACTGGGGAAAGGTGAATCCAATAGGTGTCAGGTCTTGTTATGATGAAGGGAAACGATGTGCGGAAACCCTGTTTTTTGATTATCACAGACAGCACAGCTTTAATGTAAAAATTGCCAGGATTTTCAACACCTATGGACCAAGGATGCATCCGTTTGACGGCAGGGTGGTTTCCAATTTTATCATCCAGGCTTTGAGAAACGAGCCTTTAACCGTATACGGCACCGGCAGTCAGACGCGGTCCTTTTGTTATGTGGATGATCTGATATCCGGCCTGATCAAGCTCATGGATTCTTCTGATAAGTTTACCGGCCCGGTCAATCTGGGCAATCCCGAAGAAATAACAGTGTATCAGCTTGCAGAAAAAATTATTGAATTATCAGGTTCCAGTTCAAAAATCATGTTAAAGGAACTTCCCTCTGATGATCCCATGAAAAGAAAGCCCGATATCGGTCTTGCAAAACAGGAACTCTCATGGGAGCCCTTTGTCGGTCTTGAAAAGGGATTGAAAACAACCATAGATTATTTTAGAGATCTTTAACTGACACAAAAACTATAAGGTGCCGATCCAGTATATATTTCCGGGTCTGCATAAAAGGCAGTATTCTTGAATGAATGTATTATCCATTGTTATTCCCTGTTATAATGAAGAAAAAACCCTGAAGCAGTGCGTTGAAAATGTTTTAAAAATAAAAGAGGACTCTCTGAGCCTTGAAATCATTATTGTAGATGATGCTTCAAGGGATTCAAGCCTTGATATTGCAAAAAAGCTGGCCGCTGAAAATAAAGAGATACGTGTGATGACCCACTCCAGAAATCAGGGAAAGAGAGCTGCCCTTAGAACGGGATTTAAAACGGCAACCGGTGATGTGGTGGCTGTGCAGGATGCTGATCTGGAGTATAATCCCTTTGATTTAAAAAAATTGATCCAGCCGATTCTCAATCAAAAGGCGGATGTGGTGCTGGGGTCAAGATTTGTTTCCGGTGAAATGCACCGGGTCCTTTATTTCTGGCATTACATGGGCAACCGGTTGCTCACCTTTCTTTCCAATGCGTTTACAGACCTGAACCTGACGGATATGGAGACCTGCTACAAGGTATTTAGAAGGGATGTAATTCAATCCTTTGAAATTGAAGAAAACAGATTTGGATTTGAGCCTGAAATTGTTGCCAAAATTGCCCATATGAGGCTTCGGATTTATGAAAGCGGAATTTCATACCATGGGCGGACCTACAGCGAAGGGAAAAAAATCGGGGTGCGGGACGGTTTGCGGGCCCTGTATTGTATATTCAGGTACAATGCCTCCCATGCCCCGCTGCCGGTTCAGTTTTTTTTCTATTTGTTCATCGGAGGCACGGCAGCTGCGGTCAATCTTCTGGTTTTTCTTCTTTTGTTTCATTTCTTTAAAATGTCACCCCTGACAGCCGCACCTGCAGCGTTTACCATTGCTGCGGCAGTGAATTGTTTTCTGTGCATAAAACTAATGTTCAGGCATCAGGTCAAATGGAAAAGCACCATGGAAATTTTTTTGTTTGCCGTTGTGGTGGTGCTGGTCTGTCTGCTTGACAGTGCCTTAACCACTTTTTTCCTGTCTGTTTCCCTGTCT
The DNA here is from genome assembly GCA_034660495.1 of Thermodesulfobacteriota bacterium. GTDB lineage: Bacteria > Desulfobacterota > Desulfobacteria > Desulfobacterales > Desulfobacteraceae > DATFJZ01. Next base: position 18,421 of record JAYEJJ010000306.1, read on the forward strand.
CCCTGGATGGCAAAGCTTGGGGCAACCGGTATTGGGCTGTTTTTTAATTTTGCAGGCCGCAGGTTTCTTGTTTTCCCGGAATCCACCAGCGGGGCGTGGAGAAGTTAGGATCAGTATTGTTTCTTCTCGTCCGCAATCACTTCCACATATTTGAACCAGGACGCATCCACCTGATTGTCTGCATTGTTCTCAACGGCAAAATATATATGGTTTTTACCGGGGGATAAAGGCACTTCAGGGATCTTTGCCGCTGCCATGGCGCTTAAGGGAACATTGCCGATCCTGGCGTTGTAGACCAGGTTGTAATCTGTCTGACAGGTCCCGAACAGGCCAGGCTCAGCCTCCCATCCTTTTCCCAGTATCCGGGTGGGTGTGGTGCGGGTGCCTGACGGAATCGGCGGCAGATGGCAGTCATAGGGGTAGGATGCATCACACCAGCTGGATGTGTTGTCAGCTCCGTACCCCATGGGATAGCTGCCCGGGCCAATCCATATGGTGTCGCCTCCCTGAATCCGCCAGTTCCCGGCAGTGTCCAGCAGATAAAACGGATGGGACAGGGCGCAGGCCTGGTCAGTTCCACTCCCTGGCCAGGGGGCGTTTGCCGTGCCTGTGCATTGTGTAGAGTTTCCGCCATCGGTGCGGATGTAGTAGGTCTCCGCCCCAGCCGGTACCTGGAGGGTGAGCAGTAAAATAAACAGAATGGGGCTTGTTTGCACCATTATCCCAAACAGTTTTTTCATAAGTCACTCCTTTCCGGATTCCAGGTCTGCATGTCACCATCTGGCCCCCGTGCTGTCCATTAGAGCTTTTACAAGACAACCTTCATAATTGTTTTATCTCTCTAAACTGAATTCAATGTCAAGACAGATTTCAACTTTTTTGTTTTTGTTACTCGATCATCAGGTTTTTTGGAATAAACGATTGGTCGTCGGCACACTGCAGCGTCACAAAATCAGACCTTCATCAGAGCCCTTAATGCGCGGTCAAGACTGGGAGAATTTTTTGCTGCACGTTCTGGTGTCCATGAACTCTCCACGAAGTCACACAGCACATCGTTATATTTTGGGCCAATATGAGCTGCCCCTTTAGGAAGCATCTCACGATGGATCTTCGCCTTTCCCTTTCTGCGGATCACATTTAAAAGGTATTCCTTGGGATTATCTAATTGATCAGGATAGTTTGTAAAGTTAGTCGCGGAAATTCCAATGTATTCAGCCCAGGCTGCATGATCTGCGAGTATCCAGGATTCGACCTCTTTTACAGCAACCCTGAAGATACACTGAGATGGTAGATTAACAGGAGTGCCCTGGGGTATGGAAAACCAGTCTCGTATCAGGGCACAAGGGCATTCAGCTGTGTCAAGATCCGTCAATATAAATATATGGCTGCCAGCTTTCGCCATGTTCAGGAATGCTTCACATCTATTCTTGATAGCGCCAAAACCTCTCATAACAGCGGGGAAACCATTGCGAAAGATGAGGCGGCGATCCAATAGGGCGTTTTGGGTTGATAGAAGCTTGTGGGCTACGGCGGCGCTGGGAGCATCTTCAACATAGGCGAAGCAGTATATATCAGTCATATCAAATCCTTTGAACTGTTACCCCTGTTTGTGGAAGTAGTATATCGGCAGCTGAGAGTCCGGACCGCATTGCCTCCATATCCGCATCTGATGGTGAAACAATTTTTGTGGCTTCGCCACTTTGCCCTGGCTGGAGCATCAGAAAGTTGCCATCAATGCTCTTGCTTGACAGCATTACTTCACTATGTGTACTCACAAGGATCTGCCCGCCAGACTTCCTTCTCCGCTGTCTGGTCGTATATAATAATTTTGGGATTTGCTCGACAATCGCTTTGTGGAGTGATAACTCAGGTTCCTCCAAGAGAATCATCCGATTGGAAGAAAGAAGGGTCCATAGCATTGCGAGCAAACGCAATGTACCATCAGAAAATTGGTCTTCTCTTTGCCATCCCGCATTGGGGCGCCAGTGGTTGTAGAGCATCTCAAGGTGAGGTCTGCCCGTTGTATCATCTTTTTTGAATTGTAGTTGTTCCAGATTTGGAATAACCTTCAGAAGAATGTCCTCGATCGTGCTAAGGCGGAAATCCCGAGTTCGCTTTTGTGTTCTTGAGATCTCTTCAAGAAAACCTTGACCAAAGGGATCGGACTCCAAATGCCTCAAAGATAGCTGATCACTGAATTTTAGAAGTTGTGGAACAAGATGCAGATAAAGAACATCAGAGAAGAAAGTTGATACCTCACGATAATCACGATTCATGTTTATCTGCTCTAAATAAGTTTGAATTTTCCTCTCAGGATCAGTTTGGTCATCGTTATCAGGTCGTCCTGCCAACTGCTTCCCTTTTTTCCATACTTCTTCCTTAAGAACAATCGGTCGCTGTTTTCCTTTGCCTTCGTAGTTAAATCTTAGCTTATAGCACCAGTTTGGCAGTTTCTCTATATTGTTCTGTTCTTCTCGGAATTCAAACTCAAGCTCTACCCACGCCGGTTGCCGTGCTGCCAGGCTTCTTATTTTTTTTAGGCCACCGCGCAAATCAATTGCCTGCTGAAGCCCCCCGCCTTTAGGATTAACGATATCTCTCATAAAGCGGAAGATGTCCAACAAATTTGACTTGCCTGAAGCATTAGGACCTATAAGATAAACCGTTTCTTTTAGGTCGATATCGAAATTGGTAAAATTTCGCCAGTTTCTTATTTTTAAATTTGATATATACATGTTTGTTCTCCGCTGATATTTACAAGTTTTTTATTTTTTAAAGGGGGGTTTAGGCATTAATCATCAGTAATTCATTCAGCCCTGAATTACCCGATCAAACAGCCTTAGCTTCACCCCTGATATTCATCTTTCTGTGAGCCTTCATCTTTATCATGCATAATTGTAAAATCAAGGCATTTTGATCTAAAATAATCAATACATGATTTTATTCTGGGCAGCCATTGTTTTTGCAATGTATCTGCATCTGATTAATATGCATTTATCGGATGAAAAAACAACACTGGGTATTAAAAAAATCTATGGTTTGCCAGTAATGCATTTGAATTATCGATTTTACAGATTCAATCTGAAAATGTATGATTTCAGATTAAACGTCAAAATCAATATAACGTCCATGCCTTGACAGGCACAACAAAGCATGAAAGCTTTTAGCTTTTAGCTTTTAGCTTTTAGCTTTTAGCTTTTAGCTTTTAGCTTTTAGCTGTTAGGTTTTAGCTGAGTACTGATGGCTGATGGCTGATGGCTTTCATATAAATTTAGTAGATAAGGAGACCCCATGAGTACTGATTATACACCCATGTGGCAGGAGCTGGGGCTTGATCTGGCAGCCCATGATGCCCTGCTGGCTGCCCTGGGAACCGCCTACAGCGATATTTATCTGTCCCAGAAGAACCGGCCCCATCGTGTTCACCGGCGGGGTGGCCAAAAACCCCTGTTTGGTTGAACTGCTGTCGGGTAAACTGGACCGGGAGATCCGGATCCCATCTGATCCCCAGCTGGCCGGTGCCTATGGCGCGGCGCTTCTGGCTGTGGACCGATGCCTGGGGTGCCGATAACGGGCAGCGGCTGATATATGTGATCCTGCCTGGGGCATGGCCGGGCATTGTCAACGGGATCATTATGGGGCATGGCCGGGCATTGTCAACGGGATCATTATGGGACTTGGCCGGGGCATAAGGCCCTGGTGATCCTAAAATAATCCTGGCCTATACAGATGCGGTGTCATACACGCACCTGGAGGAGCCTGTTTCCCCCTTACACACACAGTTCCAGCTGCTTTAAGGCACGGGGCAGTCTGTATTTGTCAACAGCCCTGGTCCAGCGCTTTTGATATTGTCTGATCAGCCAGTGTTTTGGTTTTGAGCTGTAGCAGGCCTTGTCAAAGTCAATAATATAGATGTTATGGGTTTTATCAATAAGGATGTTTCCAGGATGGAGGTCTACATGGTGAATTCTGTTTTCAATCAGCAGACTGATATTCAGGGAGATGCTGGACAGCAGGGATAAAGCTGCTTTCTCGTTTTTAAGCACAAGGTCAGTATAGGATATCTGATTTTCTATTTTCTTTGTGACCAGCCATGCCCTGTAAAACAAAAATCCATGGGTGGCGTATATCACTGGTGTGGGGACATTTAAACCGGCTTTTCCGGCATGGATAAGAAATTCAAATTCCTTTTCTGGACGGCTTGTCCCTGTTTTCAGGTATCTGTCTCTGGTGATCAGAGACATCATTCCCCCGCGTCGGTAGGATTTAATGACCACAGGACCGGTTTCAGGCAGGCTGGCATGGCAGGGCAGTGCGCGTCCCTTGAGAATACCCGGTGTTTTATCCTCCCCGGCATTGAAAAAATCAATTAATGTTCCCATGGTTCTGCTGCTTAAAGGCGCCCTGGAGGTGAAGCAATAGGATTTGTATCTTTTTTTATAAAATTTTAAGATTGTAATTCCCCTGATTTTTTTATAAAAAAGAGGTCATTGTTTTAAACCATAGTGAAAATATTATGTTCCATGGACAGCTTGCAAGTCCTGTTTATCCGTTTTCACTCGATGATCACGTTTTTTAATGTTGACATTTGCCCGTGATTTTCGAGAAATCAGTTATAAAACTTTGGTCATCTAGTTTCAATGAGTTTATTCATTTATAATATAAAGGTATGTCCATGAAATTTGGCAGATTATTGAAAAGATGTTTCAAAACCAGGCAAAAAAAATCAAGCTGCCAAAATCTCCGTCATTTTTGATCATCCTCATGGGATCCCTGGGGGATGTGACCCGGGGACTTTGTGTGGCTCCCCGGATCAAGTCTGTTTTCCCCGGAAGTCATATTACCTGGCTCATAGAACCCCGGTGTGAGGATGTTGTCAGCCTGTCTTCCTGCATTGACAGGGTCCTGGTTTTTGACCGGGATCACTGGCCGTCCGGATTGAAACGTCTGGTCCATGAGCTTAAAACAAACCGTTTTGACTGTGTGCTGGACCTGCAGCGCCATTTTAAAAGCGGTTTTTTTTCCTTTGTTTCCAGGGCCCGATACCGAATCGGGTTTCATCCCGGCAATGCAAAGGAAGGCAACTGGATTTTCAATAACACTTATATTCCCTGGTGTGATGAATTTTATCCCAAGATTCAGCATTACCTTAAATTTACGCAATATCTGGGCGATACGCAATCAGCATTTCCCAACCAGAAACAGCCCGACCGCCTTGATTTCGGGATTTCCTTTTCCAGGCTGTTATCCTCTGCCTCTCATGTGCTGTCAAAGACAAAATCTCCTTTTATTGCAATGGTCCTGGGATCAACCTGGGTAACAAAGGAGTGGAGTTTTGACAATTATGCGGATCTGATCAAAAAGATTTTTGATACCACAGATCTTTACATTGTTCTGGTGGATACCATGGCCAAGTACGATATGGCCTGTAATTTGGAAAAAGTCACAGATTCTTTCCGCCTGACCAATCTGGTGGGACAGACCTCTGTTCCTGATCTTGCTGCTGTATTAAGGTGCGCCCAGGCCGGTATTGGACCGGACTGCGGATCAGCTCATATTGCCGCTGCAGCAGCCACCCCCTATATCACCCTTTTTGGACCGACTTCCCCGGAAAGGACCGCTCCCTTTGGCAGTGAGCATCTGGTGGTGACCAAAAATCTGCCCTGTGCCCCGTGTTATAAGAAAAAATGCCCTGGGAAAAACATGGTCTGCATGGAATCCATTCAGGCAGAAGAAGTCATGGACAGGCTTTTTACGGCCTTGAAATATTGAAACAGAAAAAAAGTCCTCCATGCTAATTATTTTCCTGTTCTTCCTGGATAAAATAATCTGAACTAACCCCCATGAACCGGTTGTATTTGATGGCGTAGTGGGTCTGGTTGCGACTGACCAGTTTTTTAGAAAGCTCTTTGTCCATTTCAAGCAGGGTGTCGGATTCTTTTTCCCATTCCCAGGCAGTCATCTTTAAGATTTTATCAACCTTTTCCCTGTATATGCCGGCACATTCAAGATCAGAGGCAGCATTGACAAACCAGGGCATGACACGTCCCACCTTTTTAAGAAACAGGATATGGTCATCATCAAATTTCAGACAGGTGTCATCTGTAAAGTTTTCCATTTTTTCCATTTTTTCATGGTCAATGCCGGTGAGTTCCTTACTGATTTCCAAAGCCTTTGTGCCTGGATAGGGAAAGAAAAATGTCCAGCGGAATCTCCCTGGAAGGGATCTGGCCATGATTTCAATGGTTTCATAGACGTTCTCCCGGGTTTCGTCGGGAAGGCCGATCATCAGAAATACCGAGGTGTGCAGGCCGGCTTTTTTTGCAATCTGTATGGCATTGACGATGTTTTCGTTTTTCATGTGGCGGTTGAGGATCATTTTTCTTATCCTGGGGCTGCCGCTTTCAACGCCGAATTTGACAATTCTGCAGTTGGCATCAGCCAGATGGGCAGCCATTTCTTCATCAAACACCCCGACATGACCGTTTACCGTAAAGGGCAGGGAACATATTTTCTTATAGGCCCTGCAGAATTCAATGACATGATCCTTGTAAAAGGTGAAAATATCATCATCAAATATGAACATTTTGATATTTTTATAGTGTTTAATGAGAAACTGGATTTCATCTATCATGTCTGCCACATCAAACCGTCTGATGTAGTTGAGTTGTTTAAAGCTGCAGTTCAGGTCTTTGCGGTATTGTTTCACCACATAGTGGTTAAAGCAGTAGGTGCAGGAAAAAGGGCAGCCCCGTGAGCTCATCAGCCCGACCCATCCATTTTTGGCATCAATGATTTTCTGGAAATCAAATACAGCGTAATCCTTAAAGGGCAGGTGTTTAAGGTCGGGCAGGGGACGCATGGGGTTGATTTTAAGGGTATTGTTTTCAATTATGCCCAGGTTCTGCAGGTGTGATACCTCTCCTTTGTTTTCAAGTGCAGTGACAAAATCAAGAAAGGCATCTTCTGCCTCACCCCTGATGATATAGTCAAACACCCCGCTTTTTAAAATGTCTTCCCCTGCGGCCAGGGCATGAATGCCCCCGCATACAATGGGAACATCTGTGACTTCCCGTGCCCAGGCAGCTGTTTTTCTGGCATAGGCCCATTGATTGGTGACAACGGAAAACCCAATGACATGGGGATCTGCCTGTTTGATCATTGTCTGAAAGCTTTCTTTTGAGGGAAGGGGGGCAATATCCTCGCAGAGCTGAATTAATTCTACGCTGTGTCCGGCCTGTTTGAGAACTGCTGACAGATGTGCAATCCCATATTGAAAACCGGTTTGTGAATTTGCATTTGGAAATATAAAAAGTATTTTCATTTTAATAATGTGGACCCTTTGCATGAAAGATCATTTTACCGAAGCCTGACCTCACCCCAGGGTGACCGATGTTATGATCAAGCCCCTGACGGAGATAAATGGGGTCGATAAATGGGGTCAGAGAGATAAATGGGGTCAGAGTAAAATTAAATATTGTGACGTCCATATTAGTAAAAGCTTGATATTTAATTTTACTCTGACCCCATTTATCTTTATCCATGACCCCATTTATCTCTTGACCCCATTTATCCTCCATTTATCCGATGCTTTGTTGTGGGCAGAACGGGAAGCGTTCTGCCAGTGGCAGTTCGTTTTAATAAGTGGTTCTTACGTGCATTATTCTGGTGATAATATCTTCTGTATCAATCATTGATCTGTCTTTAAGGGTGTCTACGTGTACAATATTGCAGCTGCTGACACCATGGGCGCTCCACCTGCGTATGAACCGGATATTGTTGGAGCCTGCAAAAACAGTGAGGCAGGGGATGTTAAGTGCGGCACTGATATGCTGGAACGCTGAATCATAGCCAATGTATTCATCACTGCCGGCAATCAATGCAGCCATTTCTCCAATGCTTGTTTTTACGGCAATAACGCCGTGGTTGAAACTGGGGGCAACAGGGGATTCCATACGGGCATCTGCGGCTCTGTACCCTGCTGCCTGGACTGCATCCGTGAGCATACTGGTGTGCAGCGTCTCTTCTTCTCCATATCCTTTATCCAGCAGGATAATTGTTTTTGGTATTTTAAGCAGTTCCAGAAGCAGATGCTGCTCAAAGTCAATACCCACACTTTTTCTTGAATTGCCGCCCACCCCGAAATTGACGGCAATCATTCGGGTCTGGTTTTTTGTTTTAAGCGGTCTGCAGAACTTTTCTGCTTTAGAAACAAAGGATTCATGGACCCAGACCCTGGGGTAGCAGAAATGATCTGTATCTGACAGACTGTTAAACCAGAGGTTGGCCAGTTCCGGCATGGATACATTTTTGCTCAGTGAGGTATCAGAGCGGCTGTCAAAGAAAAAATACTGTTCAGGGCTGATAAGGGGCAGAACCCCAAGCTGGGAAAGCCTTGAATCCGGATCAATCAGGATGACCTCTTCTTGTTTAAACGCTTTGGATTCCTGCTCAATAATGTCAAGGATGGCATGCCAGGTGGATAAGCGTTCAAGCAGTCCGCCGTGTCTTGCATAGCCGGCCTTTTGTATTTTTATCCTGGTGTTTCCACCGTAGACTTCCTTTAATCTGCTGTTTCCAATGACTACAATACCGGCATCTGGAAAGGTAATGGCAAGCCTTTGAAGCATCACACTGGTAATGGCAATGTCCGCGCCTATGGTTACCCTGGACAACAGTATTATTTTTTTTACTGGTTTTTCCCTGATCAGCATGGTTTTATGCTCCCGGATTTTCCGGGTCCGGTTAATGAGATCATCTTGAGAGAACATACCGAATTTGTTAAGGCTTTGCTGCAGTTTGATGCCTTGAGGGATTCTGCAGCAATAGGATATGACCTGGGACATCAGCCGGTTGTAGGTGTCGGTCTGTAGGCTTTCAAAATCATCACATAAACTTTCCACAATAATACCAAAAAGGGCATTTGCCCCCGGGGCTGCAAGAGATGCATTGTTTGAAAAAGTGCTCATTTCACAGAGCAGGTCAATATACCCGCTTTCATAGGAGCAGTCCCTGAAATAATAGTCAAGAAAGGAATAGGCTACCTGGCGGGACAGTTTTTCCAGGGAGACGGGATTCACATCAGGGGTCTGGTTGAGTTCAGACCATTTCTGCCGGTAGAAATCGATGCCCATTGTTTATTGGTCTTTTTGGTTTTCAAGTATACGGATACAGGCATTGAGGATATCCATGGGGAGGATTTCAGTCATGCATTTGTGGTGTCCCAGGGGGCAGGTTTTTTCATGACAGGGAGAGCAGGGCAAATTCTCTTTGCGCACCACAATTGTTTTTTCAAGACAGGCTGCAGTATATTCAGGATCTGTGGGTCCCATAATGACAACAACAGGGCGGTCAAAGGCAATTGCGTAGTGCCGTGGGCCTGTATCATTGGTTATTAAAATATCAAGGTTTTTTATCATGTATTTTAACAGACTGAGGCTGATTCTGTCCGGACCAGTGTTAATGATTTCTGCACGGGAAGCATCAACAACGGCCTGTGCAATTTTATCTTCCCCAGGGCCGGCAAACAAAAGAATTCTGCACTTCCATTGTTCCTGGATCAGTTCGGCAAGCGTTGCAAAGTATTCCGGGGGCCAGCATTTTGAAGCGCCGAATTTTGCCCCTGGGTTTATCCCGATTACCATATCACCCTGTTTGATGCCATAGTGTTTAAACAGGTCTTCTCCCTGGTTTTTAATTTTTTCTGAAAAAAATAATCCAGGGGTGGGTGAGACCGGCACAGACAAATCAAGGCACCGGCATATTTCCATATAGTATGTCACCATGGGGACTGGTTTTATGCCTTTTTTTCCCTGCAAGGGGACAGGTCCGTCTTTAAAAAAAACAGAGCGGAAATTTCTCTTATACCCGTAAATTTTTTCTGCACCACCCAGAAAGGTAATAAGGGCTGATCTGAATGAGTTGGGAAGAACAATGGCCGTATCTGCTTTTATGGAGCGCAAACGGCCTATGGCGTTTAAAAACCCTTTTATGTCTTTGTCGCTTATTTTAATGATACGGTCAAACCAGGGACCGTCTTCAATGACCCCTGCGGCATAGTTTCTGATCACTGCGGTTATTTCAGCCCCTGGGTAATTCTGCCTGAGGCAGTCAAAAACCGGGGTGGCCATCACAACATCACCGACCCAGTTGGGGCAGAACACGATAATGGACTGTAACTGCTTACCCATGATTTATTCCATTGGATGTTTTAAATCTTTCTCTATTAATTCAATATCTTCTCGGACATCAACACTCTGGGAATGGTATTCAGTAATGACAACTCTGATTTTATACCCGTGCTCAAGCACTCTGAGCTGTTCAAGTTTTTCAATGTTTTCAAGCCGGGTATCAGGGAGACCAGCAATATGATCGAGAAATTTTTTCCTGTAGGCATAAAATCCAAGATGTTTATACCAGATCTCATTTTCACTGATGTCACGGTAAAAGGGGATTTTGGATCTGGAAAAATAAAGGGCAGACTGGTTCCGGTCAAACACCACCTTGACATTGTCCGGGTTTGACATCTGTTCTGTTTTATCATTTTTAACGGCAAGGGTGGCCATATTAAGGGTCTGGTCTTTTTTAAAGGGCTCAATGAGCTGATCCAGGCATTGGGGGGCGAACACGGGCTGGTCCCCCTGAATATTGATAATAATGTCCTCAGGGGCTGCCTTTAAAAGGGTTGAGGCCTGGGCCACCCGGTCTGTCCCGGATCTGAGGTCCTGTGATGTCATCAGCGCTTCTCCGCCAAAGGCGTTTACAGCCTCAAATATACGGGTGTCATCCGTTGCCACCACCACCTTTCTTATATTTTCAGCTTTTACTGCCTGTTCATAGGCTCTCTGAATCAAAGTTTTCCCTGATATCATGGCCAGAGGTTTTCCTCTGAAACGCTTTGATCCAAATCTGGACGGGATAACAGCAATGTTCATTTTTATTAGTCTCATTTAAGGTTAAAACCCCCGCCTTTCAGGCGGGTAGCTTTAGCTATGATCTTTGCGTGCTCGTGCTCGTGCTCGTGCTCGTGCTCGTGAATGTGCTCGTGAACGTAAACGTGTTCGTTAACGTGGTTGACATAATTTTGTAAGCATTGAGACTATACGGATAAGTAAGGCTTTGCCTTGCTTAAACTCGATGATCAAGTTTTTAGTCCCAACGTTTGGCATAATAATTGCTGAACAATTTCAACGTATTGATATTTAAGACGTATTTAGAATAAGCAGTTTGATGAAAATTTTTGGTATCTAAAATAAT
>JAYEJJ010000307.1:0-7853 GCA_034660495.1 Thermodesulfobacteriota bacterium
GGTTAAATTTGTCTGGGAGATAAACCGTCTTGATTTCTTACCTTTTTTAGGGCTTGCCTATCATTTGACCGGCAAAAACAGGTATGCTGAAAAGATTCTTTCAACTGTTGCCCACTGGCAGCAGGAAAACCCCTATCTGCTCGGTGTAAACTGGACCAGCGGCATTGAGCTGGGACTCAGGGTTGCAAACCTGCTATGGGCTCTGTCATTCCTTGATAAGTATAAATTCAGTGATGCTGATTATCAGAGTTTGAACAGTTTTATCCTTTTTCATGCAAGGCATCTTTACAGGTATCCTTCCAGATATTCATCCAATAACAACCATGCCCTAGCAGAGGCTTTCGGGCTTTTTCTGTGCGGTGTCTATTTTCCCCATTTAAAAAATTCAGATAAATGGCTTGAATTTGGACAACAGACCCTGGAACGGGAGTGTCTGAATCAGATCCTGCCGGACGGGGGCAGTTTTGAGTATTCCACCACGTATCTCTCCTTTGTGTTTGATTTTTTTCTGCTTTATCGGCATGTGTGCATCCGCTCTGGTTTGGAATACAGCTCCGGGGTGGATCACCGGTTGAAACAGGCCTGTTATTTTATTAACTCGATTATGGACAGGGACGGTCATGTTCCAAACATGGGGGACCAGGACAGTGCGGTTCTGGTCAATTTTGGGCTTTCAAATGCAGAAAACTTTATTTCCATACTGAATACCGGTGCTGTGATATTTAATGAACCGGAGCTGGTCCGTGAGCCTGTGGATCTGAAAACTTTTATGCTGACAGGCGAAACGGAAATCGGGCAAAAATCTTCTTTTCAATCTTTAAATGAGAACAGCGAAACAGAGTCAGTGCTGCATAAAGAGATCGGCCTTGCGGTGATCCGGGACAGGGTGGGTGGTCAAGAGGTTTTGTTTGTGGGTAATGCCATGCCTTTGGGCATGGCACCTTTGTATGCCCACGGCCATCTGGAAGCATTGTCTTTTACACTGTCTGTGGAGGGAAAAGAGGTTTTCGTGGATCCGGGGACTTATCTGTATAACAGCGGGGGGAAATGGCGGGAATATTTTCGCTCTACTGCCGCCCATAACACCCTTCGATTGAATGGACAAGATTTCTCCAAACAGACCGGAGATTTCATGTTTGGAAAACCCTATCAAATAACTGAAAATTTGCTTGAAAAAGCGGATGGCAAGGTTTGTTGGCGTGCAGGCCATAACGCCTATATGAAAAAATCCCCTTTTGCTTCGGTAGACCGTAAAACTGTATGGGAAAACGAAAACCAAGTGTTTCGGATTCTGGATTCCGTAAAAGGACGGGAACAGTTTTTTGCAGAATTGTTTTTCCACTTTCATCCTGAGTGTCGGGTTAAAGAAAAAGAGAATGGATTTGAAATAGCAAGGGAAGGGGTTGAGGTTTTTCTTGAGACGGATGCGGCTATGGAATCTGACTTGCTGTACGGTTCAACCGAGCCGATTTGCGGGTGGTATTCTCCCGAGTTTAATAAAATCATGAAGTCGCTGTCCGTCCGGTTGTATGGCACGTTTGATAAAACCGCTGATTTGAAAACAAATATTTGGTTAAGATTTCCGGATGAACATAAAAACAAGTAGAGGGTTATAAATGAGGATCAGTATATTCGGGCTTGGTTACGTGGGGGCGGTATCTGCTGTCTGTCTTGCAAAGGAAGGGCATGAGGTGATTGGTGTGGGTCCGGTCAACACCAAGGTGGATATGATCAACCAGGGGCAGCCCCCCCATCATTGAAAAAGATATCGGGGAGATAATCCGGGAAGCGGTTGGAAACGTTCTGCTGCGGGCGACTTCCGATTCAGCGGAGGGGGTGAGGAACAGCGAGCTTGTTGAAAGGCAGTAGAACCAATGTCAAAAATTAATTTATAGTGGTTGACACCATACTTTGCACACAGTAATTTAAAAAAATGATAACTCAGATGACTACGATGATTACACAGAAATTGTTGAGAGTTTGAGATAACCGTGTGCAGAGTATGGTGTCGACTACTGTTAATGAATTGCCCGATTGATCGCCTGGATATGCAGGAGACCATTCAAAACATTGAAGATTGCATAAACCAAAAACGATCCTGCCAGCACGTGGTGGTTAATGTGGCCAAGTTTGTGGCCATGCAGAAGGATAAAGAGCTGCAGCGGATTATTTGCGGCTGCGATATTATCAATGCGGATGGAATGCCGCTGTATTGGGCTTCGCGAATGCTTGGCGATTCTCTGCCCGGCCGGGTGGCGGGGGTGGATCTGTTTATAGAACTTGGTGCGGGTCTGTGCCGAAAAAGGCTACAGGCCCTATTTTTTCGGGGCCAGGCAATGGGTTGTGGAAAAGGTGGTGGAATCCTTTGAACAGCAATACCCGGGCCTTGATGTGGCAGGGTTTCGAAACGGATATTTCGATTCCGGCGAGGAAGCTGAAATTGCCGAAGAGATCCGGAAAAGCACTGCGGATATGCTTTTTGTGAGATTTTCCTCGCCCATGAAGGAAATTTTTCTGAACAAGTGGATGCCGGAAATGCAGGTGCCCTTCTGCATGGGTGTGGGGGGTAGTTTTGACATTGTGGCGGGAAAAACCCGTCGTGCGCCCATGTGGATGCAGAACACCGGGCTTGAATGGGCATACCGGATATACCAGGAGCCGAGAAGAATGTGGAAGCGCTATGCCAAAACCAATCCGGTTTTTATCTGGATGGTTTTGCGGGAACTTGTGAAAAAGGATATTCAAAGATCGATATGAAAATTCATCTGATCGCGGCTGCAAGGCCGAATTTCATGAAAATCGCTCCGCTGTATCATTCCCTGGAGCGGCAGAAGTGGGCGGAGCCGTTTATTGTGCATACAGGGCAGCATTATGACCTGAACATGTCTGATGTTTTTTTTGAAAATTTCGGTCTGCCCGAGCCGCATATCAACCTCGGGGTTGGCAGCGGCACCCATGCGGAGCAGACCGGCAATGTAATGATTGCCTATGAAAAGGTGCTGACGGACGAAACCCCTGATCTGGTGGTGGTGGTCGGAGATGTGAATTCGACTGCTGCTGCGGCGATGGCAGCGGTGAAGCTGGGTGTCAAAATGGCGCACCTGGAGGCGGGGCTGCGGTCTTTTGACCGGGCCATGCCCGAAGAAATCAACCGGGTTGTAACGGACGCTGTTGCGGATTTTTTATGGACCCCTTCCCCGGATGGGAACGACAACCTGGAAAATGAAGGTGTTGATCCCGGGAAGGTCACCTTTGTGGGCAACATCATGATCGACTCATTGGTCATGGCAAAAGAGGAGATTGAAAAACAGAAGGCATATTCCCGGTTTGGATGCAGGCCTGGCCAATACGGGCTTGTGACCCTGCACCGGCCGTCAAACGTGGATGATCCCGAGGTGCTGAAACGCCTGTGCAAAAGCCTGGCCGCGATATCTGAAAACGTGCCCCTGATTTTTCCGGTTCATCCGAGAACCGTTGCCAAGCTTGAGCAGTTTAATATTGATCTGCTTGAAAAAGCAGAAAACATTCATTTGACAAAACCCCTTGGATATAATGAATTCATGAACCTGGTATTTAACTGCCGGCTTGTGATTACCGACTCCGGTGGAATCCAGGAGGAGACCACGTATCTTCAGATTCCCTGTCTGACCCTTCGGCCCAATACGGAAAGACCGGCAACCATTTCCAAGGCACCAACAGACTGTGCACCTCCCACGATCTTGCCCAAACGGTTGAAGCCGTTATTGACGGCAGATTTGCAAAAGGAAGCATTCCGCCCCTGTGGGACGGAAACACAGCGGCCCGGATCGTAACGGATATAGAAAAAAGGCTTCTGTGAAAGCAGGGGGCAGAGACGGGGCATCGTTATTCGAGTTTTAATAACAGAACAATAAAACAAAAAAGCTCTCACAGGAGATTTATAAATTTTTGGTTGAGTCATACAGTATTGATAATTTTAAAAAAATTGTTAATGCGTTTAACAACATCGGCCACAGCACTCCTGTTGATTATCAGAACAATCCCCATTTTTCATATTTTGAGGAGTATTTCAACGAATTAGATGCACAGACAATCGTTGTTGAACGCAATTACATTGAACGCGATTACTTGGAGGATTACTCCGGCTATTATGTCCGTTGTTTTAAAAAGCACCGCAGACGTTGCGTCAGGCTCCATTTTTTTCCATAGCGTTTAATACCGAGGATTTCAAACAGATCTATTTTAACTAAGGACCGTTGGATCATGCGTGTTTGAAAAAAGAGTATATCGGGTTTGTCGTGATCAAACCGCTGCCGGAAACCATTTTTGGACGTACGTGTTTGAAATCACCAATTCGTCCTGTCTCAACTTCCCGTCTGAACAACGCTATCTACCCAATGAAGGTTTGGAAATCGAACAGATGATACACGGCGTTTACAGCTTAGGGCTGGAACCTTATACTCGATGATCAAGTTTTTATATCTGATTTTTTGGAAAATGGGGTCACACGAAAATCAGAGATAAGAATCTAAGTGGATTTGTGGAGTGCAGCAATGAACACCTTAATTTCTTCTTTTTGTTGATTGGTGAGGTTTTCCTGTGCTGATTTGGCATAGGCTGTCATCATATAAACAGTTTCGTTTTGAAAAACAACGTAATAGATAAAGCGGAATCCTCCGCTTTTCCCTTTCTTTTGGTCGCTTGAAGCTATCCTGACTTTGTAGACTTTTCCCTGAAAACCCTGGACTTCATCACCCTGAAAACTTCCTTTTTCCAGTTTGTCGAGTATGTCGGAAAAATCCTGCTTGATGTGTGGGTATTTTTTGGAAAGTTTTTTAATTCTGCGTTTAAAAACGGCGGTAAACTCTATTTTATAGTTCATTTAAAAGGTCTCGGGCGTTGGGGAGTTTGATCCCTTTGGCCTTGGATTCCACAATTTCTTTCAAGCCCTCAATTAAATCATCACCGACGTTTACCTCTTCATCCGTTTCCGGTTGTTCCTCCACCTCTTCCACCGTGATTTTCAAAAATTGTTGTGGTTTGACTTTAAACCTTTTTTGTAGAAAGGGGGGAAGTTCCGCTCCCTGCATATATTTTGTTGTTCCTGGCATAATGGTTTACCTCTCCAGATTGTATCCATGTTATAGATGTCCTTGAATGACCTGATACATAAAGTTAATGCTCGCACGGTTAAGTTCCGCTGAAAGCATGAATAAAATCGGCATCAAGTCATGCTGGGACTACTATAGTTACCTTAAACCTAAATTCATATTATAAGGATTTTGGTTGGAGAAAGCAAATCATTAAATGATGTCACCAGGGCAATCGAATTCGGTGGGGTAGGGTCAGGCTTCGGTTATTAAGGTTATTTTGATTGCAACAAGCCATGGCATCTGCTATGGAAATAATTATTATGCCACGAAAAAATCGCATTCACTATGCAGGTGCAGTTTACCATGTCATGCTCAGGGGCAATGCAAAGCAAACCATTTTTTATGAGGATGAAGAATACCGGTATTTTGAAAATGTCCTGGCCCAGGCAATGGATGAATATTCGGTCAGGCTGCATGCTTACTGCTAGATGAAAAATCATGTTCACATGGCATTGCAGGTTGAAGACACCCCTCTTTCAAAACTGATGCAGAAGCTTTCCCAGCGGTATACACATTGGTTTAATAAGCGGCATAAGCGGGTTGGACATCTGTTCCAGGGACGTTATAAGGCAATTCTTGTGGACAGCGATGGTTATCTGCGTGAGCTGATCCGTTATATACATCTTAATCCTGTGCGTGCCAATCTTGTTCAGCACCCGGCTGAGTTTCCATTTAGCAGTCATGGTGCCTATGCCGGTAACATCCAGCCTCCTCCATGGTTAACTATTGATTTTGGCATGGCTCAGTTCGGCAAAACACAAGCTGACGCATCTGCAGCGTATTCCCATTTTATGGGACAAATATCAGAAGAGACTCTTATGGAGCAGCTTCGCCATGGCACCAAGGAAGGTCGAATACTCGGTGATGACATTTTTATTGAAAATGTGCTCAGGCAAAACAGTGAAGCCGCTCCCGTAAACATTACACATTACACTGGAGGAACTGGTGGGTACAGTGGCACATGTTTACCAGGTTTTGCCACAGGAGATATGTAGCGCCAGCCGGTCAAGGCATTTGGCAGAGGCAAGGGGTGTTGCCGCATTGGTTGGCATGGATCTCTGCGGTTATTTATTGTCTGATTTTGCAGAATATTTTAATCGAAGCATGCCGTCAATGAGTGAATATATCAAATCAATACGGTAGGCAGGGTCTGACCCCGGCAACTAATTGTTTTTAATACGGTAGGCAGGGTCTGACCCCGGCAACTAATTGTTTTTACAGATAATAGTCCTTGAAAAGTGGGCTGAAAAGGTCTTAGCGTGTGCTTTTGGGGGCCAAAAAGAGCACCCTAAGAAAATCAGGGTGTTATCGGGGGAGAAAAAGCAACCTAAATGGAAGTAGACCTCTTATTTTCAACTTCGGTCCAAAACCTGAAATTAAACGAAAAGCCTTTGACAACACAAGGGAATTAAATATACTGATGGCACTAAAGAGAACGGATGGCGGCCAGCTGAAAAGTCTCTTTCTCTGGTGAGTATGAACTATTTTGTTGGGAGGCTTCAATATACGATTATCTGGGATTATCCGGTCTCCAATATTTCTCCGTTCAGTTCCTTGGAGTATCGCAGATGCCATGTACAGTTTTCCGATCTGGATAATCAGAAAACACACGAACCGGACTATTGTATTCATAGAAATATTGTCAGAGACGGAGCCTGAAATTTCAGGGTGAGAGTACCGGGGAGTACCGGGGTCAGGCTTCGGTTATTAAGGTTATTTTGCTTGCCTTGTGGCCCATCTACCGCGTTGCATCAAATGTCCAATTTGCCTGCTATTGGACCTTTAATGCGCCTTGTAGATGAACCAAAATTCGGCGCTATTTCTGTTCAACTTATTTCATCTGCGGTCCTTAACCGGGTCAGAACCCACAATTCCATAATTTAAAAGCCTGAACCTATAACAACTTGACACAACTATTTGTACGATATACTATCTCACATATGATCTTATAAAAAGTAAGATGAATGGAGGGGTGTATGAAAACCAAGAAAAAATGAGTATAACCATAGATGCAGATATATTTAAAGCAGTTGAAAAGGCGGCAGCATCCTATAATATAGCAAAAAGCCATCTGGCACAGGAAGCTTTCAGATTGTGGTTCAAAAAAAGAACCGAAGAATTGATGGCCCGAGGATATGTTGACATGGCAAGTGAAGACCGGGAATTTATCGACACCTCGTATTCATTACCCTCCGCCGGCGGCATGTGGCTGAGGCAAGGGCCATGGCCGTGATGGCTGGAATGGACTGCTGCGGTTTTCTGCTGACGGATTTAGCGCGGCATGTTAACCGGGAGATGTCCTCTTTGGGCCGGCAGGTCAAAAGCGTCAGGATTCGGATGAAAAGATCTCTGCCCATGCGCACAAAAATGGATATGATTAAATCTCAAATAACGTCAAAAAGGCAGGCCTGACCCCGAACATGACCCCGAACATAAAATGCCTTTACTTTTGTTTCGAAACAAGATAAATATACCTTTATATTTGTCTAAATTTTTATAAATATAGAGGTAAAATGATAATTAGAGATGCAGTTGAAGCTCTCAAATCCTGGTACTCAAGGGAGCAAAGAAAGCCCTTACTGATAAGAGGTGCTCGCCAGGTGGGGAAAACAACTCTGGTGAGAATGTTCTCTGAAATGGAACATATTCAACTGGTTGAAATTAATTGCGAAAAACCATGGCAATTCATTCCTCTGATCGAAAAATTAGATCCTGGCACAG
>JAYEJJ010000308.1:0-7821 GCA_034660495.1 Thermodesulfobacteriota bacterium
ATGCTTACAAAATTATGTCAACCACGTTAACGAACACGTTTACGTTCACGAGCACGAGCACGAGCACGAGCACGCAAAGATCATAGCTAAAGCTACCCGCCTAAAAGGCGGGGGTTTTAACCTTAAATGAGACTAATAAAGGCAGAGCCATTACTGACCCTGCCTTTAATCTAATCTTCAACAATTAGTTTTCTCCAAAGTCTAACATTTTCCATAGAAGATCACCGGTATCTTCGCCTGCAAACTCCATGTCTACCCAAAAAGACATCTCACCAAAAGGGGTGTTATATTTAAGTTTTGGAATGTGAATTTTTAAATCAGATGATAAATAGGCAGGGGTTAAAGAACCATTTGAACAATCTGAGCAGCCCTTGTCATAACCTTCCTGGTATTTGGTATCTATATCTGCTTTTGTATATTCACAATCTTCGCAAGTTGAGCAATCATTCTGACCATCCTGATACCCTTCCTTATATTTATCATCCAGATCATCATCTGTATAATCTTGGACGCATTCCGGAACATCGATCGATGCTACTCCATCATTATAGCCTTTATCATATTTATTGTTAAGATCAGACTTTGAGTATAACCCACATTCTTCAGGATTGTTCTTACAATAGTTCTTCCCCTCTTCAAATTTATTATATAGATCATCATCTGTATAATCTTGGACGCACTCAGACATCACCTCGCACCCTGAACTGTCAGTTGGAACATCATAAGGTGTGCCGGGACAACTATCCCAATCGTTAATAACACCATCACCTTCATCATCTACTGCCGTAACAGTCTCAGGAGGAGATATTTGAAAATTATATGACTCTGAATCAGTCATCGTTTTATCTTCAATAATAGTGCCTCCTATATTAAAAAACTCAATCTTGCTAATTGCGGCTAAATGATAAGTCTCACTACCAGAATAAGTTGAACGGATATATACTCCAACAGTATAAGTGATCCTTACTTTATAATAAATATCTGTATCGGAACAAGTTAAACCATATGCTCTTGCAAAATCTCTATTCATTACAAAAGCAATACCTGTAGTTTCAAGTAAGATTCGATTTGTATCAGTACCTGATAAAGTGTTAACTTCAAAAACATAAAATGTACGATCATCTTTTATGTGTACATACGCTCCACCATCTAACCAACAAGTACTTGTATATGTTTCTCCAACATGTTCTTCTGGAAAAACATTCATATCGTCTATAATACCAATAGCATATGCAGATCTATACATCAAACAAAAAATCACAATAACAGCCAAACTCAATAAAATTTTTTTCATAAAAACATCCCTCCATCTAAAGAATTATTTATCTAAATTCCAATTACGACAAAAACCTTTTTCAATATCGCCTGAGATGAGAAGAATAGGTGATAAGTATAAGAACCTGCTTTTTGTTAGCCAAACCATAAATAAGTCTCCTTAATCCGAATTATCCGGGCTTGGTTTTAACTTCGCCCAGTATGCCTATATATTTTGATGGATCAATTTCAACACGTTGATATTTTAGTAGATTTCATCTGTCCTTTTATAAAATGACTAATAGTGGGCGAAGTTAAAAACAAGCCCTGTTTTTTTGGCATTTTCAAGACAGACAAGGGCCTGCCGGCTGTTTTCTAAAAGGCCTGACATCATATTATACTCAGCTTTCCCTGTTTTTTTTTCATTATCGGCCTTTTTTCTGAGCCGGGCGCTTTTGTCTTTTTTTCGAAAGAATGGTCCTCAAAAGCCGGTCTGGTTTCTGCCGCGGCAAGGGGAGGGGTTAAGAGCACTTTATCACCGGGCTCAAGGCCTTTTTTCACATGGATCATCCGATTATTGTCCAGGCCTGTTGTAATGGGCCGGGGTTCAAATTTTTGATTTTTCAACACATAGACCGTTGGAACTCCTGAAATTTAAAGCACGGCCTGAACAGGAACAAATAAAGCATTTTCATAAGATTCAATCAGAATTTCAGCCTGGCAGCTCATGCCGGTACGGATGGCCCCGTTATTGTCGTCAAGAAAGATTTCAAGGGAACTGGCATCCAGTTCAACAAGAAGTTCACCTTTTTTTACCTGGGTACCTTCGGGAATCAGGTAAATAATCGAGGTTTTTCATTCCACCTGATTCTTGATAATAATCTGCTCCCGGGCCTTGATTGTACCTGACTCCACAATATTGATTCTCAGGGGCCCCGGGGTTACAGTGAATGTGGACGCGCTGGATATATCAGCGGATGGAGTGCTGCGGCGGGTTACCACCAGGGTGGTTCCTATTATAAGAAAAACAGCTGAAAAAAGAATGATAAGGATTTTATGCTTTACCATTATTGAATACGCTCCAATGATACTGGCTGCCACAGCCCTGTGTCTGTCACCGTGAGCAGGCCCATGTCCCTCTGGATTTCAAGTTCCGACACCCGGTAGTCCACCCGGGCCGCTGTCAGATCATTCTGGGCGGACAGCAACGCATCCTGGGCTTCAAGAAGATCACGGGTTTCAGCCCTTCCGGCTTCCATGAAAAGGGTAATGCTTTTCACCCGTTTCATGGCAAGGAAAACAGCTTTGGTCTGAATATAAAGGGTTTCCCTGGCTTCTTCCAGTTCTCTGAGTCTGTTCTGCACGTCAAGTTTGATCGCGTCTTCCAGATCCTGCACCGCGCGCACCGCCTGTTCAAGTTTTATAAATTGATTTCTATATTCAGCTGCTTCTGTTCTGCGGTCAATGGGCAGATTCAACGTTAAAAAAGAGGATGTACTGCCTTTGTCCAGATGAAGTCTGGCATTGGCAAGGTCTGCACCGGTAAGGTTTCTGGATTCACCAATGGATGCTGTCCCAAACAGTGATAGTTCTGCGCCCAGGGCATCAGCTGCCACCACAACAGATCTCTGGGCATCTGCCACCTGTCCCAGGGCCTCTCTCATGTCAAGCCGGTTGTCAAGGGCCAGCTGAACCGTCTTGAACCTGTCAAGTTCAAAAGGGCCGGCACTTTCGGTATCAGGCCGGGGAAGGGCGACAGGGGCATCTGCAGGCAGGTTCTGATCTGGAGAGGATGATCCATTGTCCGCCAGAATCTTTTTATGAACCGCTTTCATTGCAGGCCTTTTTTCCAGGCGTTTAAGTTCATCAGGGTCCAGGCTTACATTGACATCCGGCGGCAGTCCAAGCAGGATTTTAAATTCGTCCATTTGTTTTTTATGTCTTGTCCGGGCAGAAACCCAGCGCTGGCGGGCGATAAGTTCGTTTTGAACCGCCTGGTCCACCTCTATCTCCTTGAGCCGGCCGGCATCTGCCAGCCGCTTGCTTCTTCGGGCGGACACGGCCCGGCTGCGGTAGTCTTCCGCTGTATTTTCAACTGTATCCAGGGCTTTGAGAATAATCAGGTAGCTGCTTGCCATACTGACAGCAAATTTTTTTTTAAACCGCTCAAATTCCAGGATGGCGTAAACAAGGTTACGTTCGGCCTGCTTCAGGGGTTCCGCAACAATGTGTGTTCCCGATCCCCTTAACAGGGGAATTGAAATGGAGGTGTCCGCGCTGATACCCAGAGAGGAGCTGCTGCCGGCGGTCAGCAGATGAGCCAGATCAACGGCCAGGGCCGTGGTCAGGGACATGCCGTTTTGAAACAGCCTGCTGTCAGATCCTGATGCACTGGTCACCACTCCCCCGAGGGAAGGATCAGAAGCACCGTCAATACTGGCCAGCTGTTTGAACTGCCCCAGAAAATGGTGTCGAAAGTTTTCCTGTTCAAGGTAAAGAGACAGGGCTGCCTGAAACACCTTTTCCTTTTGCGTCTGAAACTCAGAATTGTTGCAGGCACCGACTTCCAGGGCTTTAACAAGGGAGAGCCTCAGCGCTTCCTTTGAATCAGCAGCTAAAGACTTTGCTGTATCCTCAGCTGGAGGGGCTGCCCTGTCAGCAGCATGATGGCCGGGGATATCATCAGCTGGACGGTCTGTTGTCTCCCCACCTGACTGGCCTGCTCTGTCATCAGCATCATGTTCTGGAGTGGCATCAGCTGAATGGTCTGCCAAAGAGTCTGGTTTTTCAGGGGATAAGGGATAACCAGGTTCAGGCCAGTGCTCAGCAGGATTTAATTTGTCTGTTCCAAAGGAAGCTGGCCCGGCCACAGGAAGCCCTGCATCTTCCAGCAGCTGCCGCCGAAGAATTCTGCTGGGCCGCTCAATGGTAAAAGGGTCTGTTCTTCCCAGATGGTTTTTATAGTTGTCTGATATACTGCTGTATGCCGTTTTGTCAATATACATGCGGTGGGACTCAGGGGTTGTGCACCCGGTCAGGAAAACTATGCCTGCCCATGCAAAACAGAAAAAAGCCAACCGCATCACATATTTAACCATTCAGTTTTTCCTTGTAAAATTTTACTCAAGCCCCCATATTTCAGATTTATCAGTGATAGAAGGATTATCATAACGATTCATTGCAGCTATCCATTCTGGCATTTTTTATTTTTTTAAAAGAGGGAACACCTGAAAATAATGCTAAATTACCGCCGAAAACAATTTCCTCTTTTTCAACGGACAGGTTGTTTATTCTCAGAAGCGGCGGCAGACCTTTGTTCATAAGAAAATTTTTATAATTTCTATAATGCTCTTGTCCGGCAATTCTTTCAAAAAACAGTATAATAATTTTATACAGCCACCCTTTGGGGAAACGGATTGGGCCGGGATGGAAATCAACAAGCAATAAACGTCCATCTGGTTTCACTACCCTTGTCATTTCATTTATTATCGGTGACCGGATTGAGTCAGGCATTTCATGCAAGGTTAACATGGCAATCACAAGATCAAAGTAATTGTCAGCATACGTCATCTGTGATGCATCTCCCTCTTTTATATGCGCTTTTATTCCCAGTTTTTGGGCTGCAACTTTAACCATTGATGGAGATAGATCAATTCCATTAATTTCACATCCGGTTTTTTGATAAAACCTTAGGTTGGTCCCTGTGCCACACCCGACTTCAAGCACACGTATACCTTCTTTTGGGAGATACATGTCAAGCATTTTTTTTCTCAGTACAGCAGTAGATGGCCCAATAAATGTGTCATAAAATTTTGCTGAATTTTTATACGGATCCATGTGTATTCAAAACCTTTCGCAGTTTTTCTGCCAGATCTGCCATTGAAAACGGCTTCTGAATAAAGGCCGTCCCTTTATCCAGAATTCCCTGGTGGGCAATGACATTGGCGGTGTAGCCGGACATGAACAAAAGCCGGATGTCCGGATAAAGATCAGTGATTTGTTTGGACAGGTCACGGCCGTTCATCTCGGGCATGACCACATCGGTCATCAGCAGGTCAATGGCGCCGGAATGACTTTTTGCCTTTTCCATGGCTTCTCCTGGTGTGGCCGCAGTCAGCACGGTATACCCTTTTTTTTCGATCATCATACGGGTCATCCTGAGAATAGCGGGTTCATCCTCTACCAGCAGGATGGTTTCAGAGCCCCCGGCAACTGCTTATGTGTGGTGGGCCGCCCCTTGCCCGGGATGACTGCAGGCCTGGCATGGCCCCTGCCGGCTGCCAGACCTGCACCGCCTGCGGCCAGGACGAGCATGAAATTTCGTCGGCCTGCAGCCCCGGGGGGCAGGCAGCTGTTGTGCCAGTCTGCCCGGAGTTCCATGGCCAGGTCAGGACAGGCCGAAAGGCAGTTAAAGCAGTAAACGCAGCGGCTGATATCCACCTGTTTTGTTTTTACATCAATACAGCCGGCCTTGCAGACGTGCAGGCATTTGCCGCAGGCCCGGCAGGCCTCCCTGTCAATGCAGATTCTGAACAGGGAAAGCTTTGAAACAAGTCCCAGCAGTGTTCCCACAGGGCAGACAGTGTTGCAGAACAGCCGCCCGTGCCGGGCGCTCGTCCATCCCACCAGGCCCAGGGTTGCCAGTAAAAAATTTTGTCGATCCATGGCATTACCTCCTTATTGCTGGTGTGACGCATATCAAAATATTCATGCACTGCTGGTTTCCTTTATTATTTGCGGCAAATGATTAATTTGCTTTTACCTGATCTGGTGTGTGACAAGGTGACATTGGCAAAAATTTTTTCAAATGGGGCAATCCCCTGTTTTACAAATTCCCGGGAATCTTTTGGTCCCATTGACAGCATTCGTATATAAAACAGCATTTTTATGAATCGTTTTTGCGGAACTTCATGCTCCATAATTAATACAAGCCCGTTTGGTTTTACCACCCGTCTCATTTCTAAAAGCGCCCTTGTCCTCACCTGGTTTTTCAACTCATATAATGCATGGGAGCAGCAGACAACATCAAAACAATTATCACCAAAGGACAACATTGCTGCATCTCCGTTAATAAAATGCGTCTGGCCGGACAAAGCCTTTTCCTTTGCCTTATGCAGCATACCAAGGGAAAAATCATATCCAACGGACTGAATATCAGGGGATTTTCTGGTAAATGCCAGTACAACCGCCCCTGTCCCGCAGCATATATCCAATACCCTGGGATGCGCCTTCTCTTCCAGTTCAGCTGAATTTACAAGGAATTTTCGAGTCTCTTCTCCATAATTATGGGAATGCAGTTTAATAAACAGGTCATAAAAATGAGAAAAGATATTATAATATTTCTGCCGGCCTGTTCGTAAATTTGACATGTTCTATTGATCTCCTTGTTCATAGTAACGGGATGAATCATTTCAGGCATCCCCCATATTAAATTGGATTTTTTTGAAATTTGTCATTGGAATTGAGTTGACGGTTTATTTTGTCAAATAAAACTGAATTAAGTTGCGGGCAGGGTACGTGGCAGAACAGGCACTATAGACTGGGGAGAACCTATGAAATTTTAGATTATTAATGGTACCCGACCTTGACGTCAATCTTGAATGGCTTATTCTGCCTTAAAGATTTAGTTGAGTCGTAATGGCTTTGCTGACCCCTTCCATCTCAGTAGAAGAAATAGTGCCTGCTGAATTGATAAGACGTTTTTTACTTACAGCGGTAACCTGATCAGCCATTGCCTTGGCCTTCCTGCCATGAAAGGTTACATATGCTTCGCTTGGGTAGAGCTTATCAATATTACTCGTGACAGGCACAACCTGGACTCTGTTCAGATAATAATTTGCAGCATCATTGCTGACTATAATGGCAGGTTTTTGTTTGCGGATTTCTCCACCGATGGAAGGTTCGAAATTAATCCACCAAACATCACCCCTTTTCATCATAAATATCTCCAATAGTACCTTCGGCCCAGTCCATAGCTTCGGATTCTCTGATTTGGTCGGCAGCTATCTCTTCATAAGCAGCGTACATATCTTTTTTTAGAACATGCGGACGAACCAACTCTTCAATAAAGCGGCTAATTTTCCCTGATCCAATTACCGCATGCAATCCTTTGTACACTTTTTCATTTATAGTAACGGTTAGTTTTTTTTGCATTATATCACCCCTCCCTGATAATACACGTACAATAACACGTGTAAAAGATCCAGTCAAGAAACGTAAAACGTTAAGTTATTGCTGCTGATCAGCCGCGCTCCTTTTTGCGTCGGCTGATTAGCCTTGTTAGTTCCTGATTTGTTCTATGTCATAACAACCAAGCTCACCAGCGGCAATGGAGCGCTGGGGAATTGCCGTCCGGTGCAGCGCCTTGTTGACAAATTTATCATTGCATATCCCAGTTTGTACAGGTATCTTTGAGTTTATTTTTGCTTTTCACAAGCAATATAATACTTGACTTTTCGAAATTTTTAATTTGACTTTTTTAAAGAATTATGAGTCGTAGTGTTTTCAAAGGGTTATATGAGATTGCCTTTTTAAATTGGTGTTATAAATTGTTATAAAGACAGCCTT
>JAYEJJ010000309.1:0-7741 GCA_034660495.1 Thermodesulfobacteriota bacterium
CTTTTTGGAGTGATGGATATTTTTGTTGCTCAATCGGAAATGCTTCCATTGATGCCGTAAGGAAATATATTGAATCTCAGGGTTAGCGAGTCCGGCAATTCATCCCCTGAGCTAAAGACTCAGGGGGTTTTCTTGCCGGTTTTCTATAAAAAATCCAGTATTGATGCACTTCTCCGGGAGAAGGCCCGGGTGGAGAAAAATATTCAGGAAATGTACAGTGAATATGTCACCATCATGTTTACAGACATTGCCGGATATACCAGTTATGTGGAAACCCATGGAGACATTAATGCAAAATCACTGCTGCAGCAGCACAATGATATCCTCTTTTCCGTGATCCAGGACCACGGCGGCCGTGTGGTGAAAACCATTGGTGATGCTGTCATGGCTGCATTTGCTGTCCCAGGGGATGCTGCAGAAGCCGCCGCAGCCATCCAGCAGAAACTTAAGGCGTATAACAGAGAGGTTCAGGCCTATAAAAAAATAAATATCCGCATCGGACTCCATGCTGGAGAGGCCCTTAAAGACGGAAACGACTATTTTGGGGATGCTGTTAATATTGCCGCCAGAATTGAACCGGCAGGGAAAGCAGGGCAGATTCTTGTTTCCCACTCTGTGTACACTGCCATTAAAGACGATAACCAGTTTTTCTGCAGTTATTACGGAGAAAAACAGGCCAAAGGCAAAACCGATCCGTTGAAACTGTACAGGCTGTTTCTTTCTGCCGATGAGCAGGAGAAGCAGGTTCAGGCAGATAAAAAACAACAGCAGCATAAAAAAGACAAAAAAGACGAACTGGAGCAGGCGGAGACCAGGGATGTTACCTTTACTCCGGAAAAACCTCTTGTAAGGTATGATCTCATATGGAAAACCAGTATCCCTGTGCTTATTGTTGTGCTTGCTGTGCTGTTTTATCCCGGCCTGTTTCATCGTGATTCCACGGACAATGGTTTAACAGCATATACCCAGGCGTTTACTCTTTTCAGGGAGGGAAAATTAAACCAGGCAAAAGATCTTTTTGTATCCATTGGCAGGGACACCCCCCTGTGTAAAGAAGGACTTGCTGCCGTGGCCTACCGGGAAAAGGCATTCCAGGAGGCAGAAAAACTCTGTGACCAGTCCGTGAATATCCAGAATGACATACTCTACCCCAGGGTGATCAAGGGCAATATTTTCTTTGACAGGGGAGAACTGGCATCTGCTGAAAAAAACTATACACAAGCCCTGGCACTGAACTCAAATCTTCCCTGGCAGAAGGGGGAAGCGTATTTTCGCATGGGAAGAATACGATCCATGGCCAACACCCCTGAACAGGCCCTTGAATACTACAATAAAGCACTGTCCCTGGATAATCAAAACAGTGCTATTATGACGGCCAAAGGGGTTATCCTTGAAAAAATCGGTGACCTGGAAAATGCCGTGGAAACCTTTAAAAATGCCCGGAATCTGTCGTCGGACAATGCAATGGCCAGGGCGTTTTACAGCCGTGCCAGACTTAAACTGGAAACCAGAAAAGACAAGGAAAAGCAGGAGCGGATTGACACCCTGGTGGCAGAACTTCTGGAACGGATGAACAACAGGGAAGATCAGGATTTGAATATTGGGTCCCGGACCGGGGTGAAACAGGGGATGACCTTCAAGGTGTACAGCAGCAGTAAAGGAAACCCGGCCCTGGATGGAAAAATAATCGGGGCTGTTCAAGTCATGGCCGCAGATGACGAATCTTCAAAATGCCGTATTCTTAAAACAAAAAATCAGATTCCTGTGCCATGTCTGGTGGAGGCGGTACCATTATGATACATAAGCCGTATTATCTCTTGATGATAACACTATTGTTTTTATCCCTCTGCTTTTGCTGTGTTTCGCCTGAACAGAAAAAATATGTCCGGCAGGGCAGGGAATACGGTGTCACAAAAGGATTGTTCAGGCATAAATGGTGGAACTATTATGAGCGGGGCCAATCCTTTTCCAGTGGGCTCTTCTGGAATAAGGCGGAACAGGACTTCAGGGAAGCCATCCGCCAGAGACCCGATGATCAGCGCCGGGCAAGAACCTATGGCATGCATTTTATTGACTATTTTCCCCACAGGGAGCTGGGCGTCACCCTGTATGACCAGGGCCGGCTTTCCAAGGCCATCCAGGAGCTGCAAACATCCCTTTCCACCCAGGAAAGCGCCAGGGCAAAATTTTACCTGAACAAAGCAAGACGGGCCTGGCTGAAACACAGCGCAATCAAGGATAGCAACGCACCGCAAATCAGAATTTCAGCGCCTGACAACGGATACAATCTTAATACCTTTTCCGTGACCGTATCAGGAACAGTTGAGGATGAGGGGTATGTCTCTTCAGTTGTAATCAATGGAAAACCTCAATTTATAGAACTTGCCAGGCAAAACATCCGTTTTGAAACAAAGATCCCCCTTAAGCCGGGTCCCAACCTTATTTCCATCAAGGCAGAGGATTTGACCGGTAACCATTGCAGGGAATCCCTGGTTGTCCATGGAGATTTCAGGGGGCCCCGGATGTCACTGGTTGATTATATGAATGGACAAACAGTGGAAAATCCTGCCGTGGATTTGAAACTGGCCTTTGCAGACCGCTCAGGGGTCAAATCGATTGCAATTAATGATGTGACCCGGTATCAGGGCAGTGAAAAGAATAGGATCATGGTCTGCCCCCTAATGCTCAAACGGGGGGTGAATCACATTTCCATGATTGCCGAAGATATGGCAGGCAATCTTACCAGGGGAAACATTAAACTGGTTTTACAGCCAAAGGAAAGCCGCGTTGCAGCCAGTTGCTTAACCCATGGAACTTTCAAGGAGCAGGCAGGCCCCTGGCCCTTACTCTCCCAAGGGGGAAGTATTGCATCGGATGCGGTGTATACATCAGGGGCTGTGGAAAAAGACAAGAAATCATCTCCAGACAGCTCTCCTCCAAAGTTGAGATTCAAAGGCGTGCTTGAAAACGTATCCCAAGGGGAAACCCTCACCATTGTGGATAGAAAACACCAGGGCCGTTTTTTTGTGGAGGGTCAGGTGTCTGCTGCGGATACGGTTGCCGATGTTTTTATCAATGGGGAACCGGTTATCTCCCCTGGGGGAAAAGAGGTGATATTTAACCGGCTGGTTGAATTAAAGGCCGGCAAAAACAAAATCATAATTAAAGCGGTTGACGCAAAGGGCAATGAGGTTCAAAGAACGGTTACCGTCCACAGGAAAATTCAGACCATTGATTTGACCTCATCAAGAATGACCCTTTCCATCATGCCGTTTAAAAATGATACGGTTTCCCCTGCTTTGGCAGAATCGGTGTATAACCTGTTTGTGGATGAACTGATCAATGAAGAACGGTTTAACATTGTGGGACGGGGAGTAGATCTGGAAGCCATTTTAAGGGAACTCAAACTGAGCCGGACAGATCTTGTGGATAAGGCCAAAGCCTTGGAAACAGGAAAACTTCTGGGAAGTGAAACAATTATGATGGGAATTATAATTGAACGGGAGAATTCCATTGAGATGTTTGCCAAATTAATCAATACGGAAACATCAAAGGTAATGGCCACCCATGATATTTTTGACATGGACAAGAAAAGAACCCGGCTTGAATATCTCATGGAGGGCCTCGCCTCAAAGTTTGTCTATTCAGTACCACTACTGGACGGCAATGTCCTTGCTGTTAAAAAAGACAAATTTTATCTCGACCTGGGAAGGAAGAAAAACGTCCATCTGCAGAATGGCATAGAGTGCATTGCCTATAGAACTGAGCCCTTTGTTGTGAATGGAGAAGTCCTTGGAGAAGATGTCACGGTCCTTGGTACATTGCAGATTACCGCAGTTCAGGACAAGTTCTGTATTGCCAGGCTGTCTGAAATCAAGCCTGGTAATGGCCAGCCAGCGACGATTTCCACTGATGACAGGGTCATAACAAAATAGTTAAATATTACTACGGCACTGTAATGATCCCTTCAAACCCCTCTCCGCCATACCCTGACCGGGACCAGATTTTCCACATGAACTGCAGCCCGGACAAAGTGGTGTCAGGGATCCCCAAAATGATGTTGATGTAATGTTTCGGTGACCATGTGTTGAGATATTCACCGCATTCAACAGCACTCAGACCTGGATACACATTGCCTTGAAGGTCACAGATATCCACGCAGTAATATGAATCACCGCCCCTTTCCCCCCATTGGACCGTTTCATAACTGGATTGGCAGGAGGATTTGGGATTCATCGATATATCGAGTTGACAGCGTTGATTCTCACCCATTTCAATGGTTGTATAAAAGTCATGAAAACCAGGTTTTTCCGCCTTAACACCAATCGTACCGGCCGGGCATCCCATAAAATAAAATCCATCGGATTCTGTTATCCCTTCACTGAACAGGGTTGAAATGATTACCCCTTCAACGGGCCGGCCTGTATCTCCATGGGTAATGATTCCATCAATAAAACCGTTTATTACCGCAGCAGGTCTGTATATCCACAGCTTATAAGTGGTTTTTGTTCCATAATAGCTGTCAGCAGTGGTGTCTGTTGGTAATTTTGACATAAAAAAGTCCATCGGATTCAGGCCGCCATGACATGAGATGGACGCCGTTTGACAGGGCATGCCTGCTCTCCCTTAAAAGCGTGGTGCCATCAGTGTCGTATAGGGTGATAACCGTATCGCACCCGTCTCCGGGATCATAGGTTTTAATCTCCACAGCCTCCAAAGATTTCAGAGCATAAAAACTGACCCAGTCGGTATCATCTTTTTTATGAAAATTGTGCAGCTGAGAGGAGATGGCATTTAAGTTAAAAAAAGTAGCGTCCTTTGCAGTATCATCCATTTCATACCCATCCGGAAGAGCTGTGATCGCATTGGGATTGGCATATAAGGATGTGCAATGGGCTGCAATCACCAACACCAGAACCACAGGCAACCTGATTATGCTAAATTGAATCATCTGTTTCATGGCAGCCTCCTTCAGTTTATACTCTAATGATCAATTTTTTTTAAGATTGACATCGTTTTCCGGATAAAAACTCGATCATCAAGTCATAGCTAGAAATGTAATATCATGGATGCATAGGCAATATGCTGATCAATATCCTGGCTTGACTTACTTTCCGACATTGTAACACCGTGTACATCCCTTCCAAACCTGTACTGGTAGGCAAAATCAAACACCGCTTTTTTATACATAAATCCGGAACCCGTGCTTATCCCGAAAAAGTCATCAGGATTTCCCTGTGCCGGCTCAGGATCATAAAAAATACCAAGCCGAAATGGAATAATTGTTTTTTCCAGAATCTTTAAATACTCCATGCCGAGTCTTACCTGAGTTGTGTCGTCAATGTCGGCCTCTTTCTCAGATTTTCCGGTTATGGGAGATATAGAGTCTCCAGTGGCGGTTTCAAGGAGATAGTCGCTCCATTGGGTACGGAACAGATCCACGCCGAATGTAAGGGCATCGTTTACTCGAATGCCGATGCCAATACCGTATGACATAGGCATCTCAAGGGTTTCGTCACTTTTTTGATAAGAATTTATTACCTTGGCCCCACTGCTGTTGTGCCTTTCAATGGCAAGGGTGTAGGTATGGTCAATATCAGCATTAAACGGGGATTTAAATACCGCCCCAAGGGTTATTGTGCTGTTGGTGTCCCAGAGAAGACCGGTATGAAAATTAACCCCGCTGAATTTATAGATATCCGAGTATTGTTCTAAATCGGTGATTTCTTTACCAGATCTGCTGCTTACTCTTTTGACAGTATTATCCGTTTGCCATTGATTTCTGGAAAAGGGATTTTCCCAGAAATTAAGGGTAAATCCAAGGGACAGCTTAGGGGTTATCTCAAGGGCAAAGGCCGGAGAAACCGTGTAAAGATCACCTGTTTGACGGTAACGGATATCATTAGTTAAAAAATACTTTTCATATTCATCTTCATAGTAGAGCTTTACCTCTTTGTCAAAATTGTACATATGCTGATAATTCAGGGAGAGTATCATATTTCTATGAAACAGATGAAAGGGGTATGCTGCACTTAAATAATTGAGATCCGTGTGGGTAATATACTTTTTGTCTGCGGATTCCTCGAAGGCATCATAGGAGATGTCGTCAGTGCGGAGGGTGTACCCCCACCACCACTGAGATTTCTGGACGTTCAAGCTGAATAAGCCCGGCAGGATTCCATGATGCAGCCGTGGCATCATCTGCTATCCCGATAAATGCCTGGCCCATGCCAAGGGCTCTGGCACCGGACCCCACTGGGTTAGGTGTTGACCCAATTTCAATCCGTTGAGTCAATGTCGTAACGTCAAGAAGGCTTTGATCAGTCGTGTTATACTGATCTGAAAAACAGACGTTAACTTCAATAGAAAAAATACAATAAACAGCAAAAAGCATTACTATGCTGAACTGTTTAATGCAGTGTTGTTTGTTGCTATGCTGTTTCATAACGCCCCGCAGTGACGTTGGTATAACATTCAAGTTATAAAACCTCACCATCAAAAATATTTGAAAGGTGTTTTTATGTCAAGGTAAAAGGGAAAATATCTGAAAAGCAGCAAGGCACTGGCCAATGCCGATACGTTCCCACAGTCCCTTAAGCAACACGGACTGCCCCCCTGCCGGATGCAGATGGAATCCTTTTCAAAAAAAACCGGTATTCCACCCGGTAGAAATTCTGGCCCGGGTCATCCTTCCATAAAATGAAAACGTTAACAGAGCCTCATGCCTCGGCACGGGGACTAATCCTTAAGAGAAGGACACCCCTTTTTTGGGGAGAAGGTTGACTCAATCAGAAATAGATTCGCTCAGGAAAGACAAGCAGGAAACGAGCGAGTTCTGTATTCGCTACTTCAAAGAGAATCCGCTGATTTAACCACGGGGTGTACGCGGCGCACATGCCCTTGGTTTTATTCGCCTGTATAAAGATCCGCTATATCCCCACCCAACGTTTTCTCGCGCACGCCATACCGTGAATAGTACGCACCTGCAACGTATGCTTCTAACCCCCTGGTACAGTCCGTGCGTATATCGCCTGACCGTGATATATTTGCCCTGGATTACAACCAACAGGGAGTTAAAGATCATGCGCAACATATGGTGTCCGAGATATGATGAGTGCCTGCCCAGGCGGCCAAGGAAGAAAGCCCAGGTTTTGATTGTACCGGGTGTCCATGGGCAAGGAATACGGCAGGGAAAAGTTCTGACCCGGCGGATATCAAGGATGAATGCTTAAGCTGTGGTGACCTGTTGGCTGAGGTGTTTAGGTTGCCAGGGTGCCGCCGGGTTTATGCAGATGGTTAAATAAGCCAGTCGGTTTGTTTGAACCACTAAAAGCTGATCTTCCGAAATGGTAGGTCAGCTTTTTTTATTTCTATCGAGACCAGCTCAAAATTGCGCTCTTTGTTAACCGTTCTGTTTTTTTTGTAGGGTAACCACCATATTAATCTGTAATGTGTATCTATTGATTATGCCAGGCCGGACAGTGGTGGCTTGGAGATTGGTGGAATGCTTGTAAGTGGGGGGATGGTAAATCGGCTTGTGGAGTACAATTTCAGAAACAACTTTAAAAACCACATTAAAATTTTAGTCTTGATTTTAATGTGGTTTATGTAAATCTACTAAAGCTCGTTTCAATATAGTTGATACAAAATTATGTCTCAATTTTCCGATTAAGGTACTTCCTCAAAGTTCAATACTGAGGCGTTTTCTTCAGGATCACTTGAAAATTTTTCGTCCAGAATT
>JAYEJJ010000310.1:0-7724 GCA_034660495.1 Thermodesulfobacteriota bacterium
GACTTTTTCCCTGCCAGGCTAAAAATCGGCGACCTGCGGCCATTGGTCCTCAAACAGCTTGATTGTCGCAACGCC
The DNA here is from genome assembly GCA_034660495.1 of Thermodesulfobacteriota bacterium. Lineage (GTDB taxonomy): Bacteria > Desulfobacterota > Desulfobacteria > Desulfobacterales > Desulfobacteraceae > DATFJZ01. The sequence continues at coordinate 76 of JAYEJJ010000310.1, forward strand.
TGGCAGGGAAAAAGTCTTATCTCCTTAGGTTCTCAATGTTCCTGACAGGCAACCGCTGAGGGCGGCGCTCGGCCCTTCCATAAAAACTTGATAACCGAGTAAAAGCTAACAGCTTTATTGCTTTGTTGTACCTGTCAAGGCATGGGGGTTAGCAAGAAATTAGTAAGAAATCTGGAAAATAAAACCGGGTTTATAATTTAAAGCGTGAATCAAAGAGGTAGCAATGGAAATTTTGGTTTGTGTCAAGCGCGTTCCTGATACTGCTGAAAACGAGTTTGAGCTCAACAGTGCAGGAAACGATCTTGATCGTGATGATCTGGTGTATTCAGTGAATGAATGGGACAACTACGCAGTGGAAGAGGCCATACAGATTGTTGACAATGTCGGCGGCAATGTCACTGTGGTTACCGTGGGGGATGACGAGTCAGAAGAGGTGCTCAGGCGTGAAATGGCCATGGGCGCAAACAACGGTATACTGCTTTCCGATGATGCCTTTGAGGGATCTGATGGAAAAGGGATTGCTGCCATTCTTAAGGCTGTGGTGGAAAAGGGGAATTATGATTTGATTCTTACCGGTGCCCAGGCAGACGAGGGAGCGGCTCAGGTCGGCGGAATGCTGGCAGCCATGCTGGATATGCCCTATGCGTCCCTGGTCAATCATATTGATGTGGCAGACGGCAAGACCATTAAGGTAGGCAGGGAGATTGAAGGCGGCAGCCAGGAAGTGAATGAAATTGAGCTGCCCTGCGTTCTTTCCATTCAGACAGGAATTAATGAGCCCCGTTATGTGGGTATCAGGGGCATCAGAAAGGTGGCAAAGGTTGAAATCCCTGTGAAAAGCGCTTCAGATCTTGGCGTGGACCCTTCAAGTGTGGGAGATGCCGGAGCAAAGGTTAAGCGGGTGGATTATTTTGTTCCAGATTTTGGAGAAGGTGCGGAAATGCTTGAAGGCTCAACCGAAGAGATTATTGAAAAGCTTATTGAGAAACTTAAGGCCAAGGTAGGACTTTCATAATGACGCAGATTTTTGCATATATACCGCATAAAAATGGAGAAGTTGAGGACATTGCCTTTGAATTCCCCGCAGCTGCCGAAAAGATAGAATCCGGCGCATCTGTAACAGCTGTTGTTACAGGTTCGGGTGCAGATCTTGACAAGGCTGCAGAAAAAATGACAGCCCTTTACAATGAAGTCATAAAGATCGACAACAGCGAAATGGCCTATCCCAATGCTGAGATTGTCAGAAAGGCACTATGCAGTGTTATTCCCGGTGATGCTGTTTTTCTTATCGGTCATGACTCATTCGGCATGGATCTGGCGCCGGGTCTGTCCATAAAAATGGACTCGGCCTTTCTGGCCGATGCAGTTGATTTTGAAGGGGTTGACGGCAGTCTTTTAAAAGTGGTCCGTCAGGAGCTCGGGGGCGCTGTGAGCTGCCATGTGACCTGCGATATTTCATCCGGTGCGGTGATTACCATTCGTCCCGGTTCCTTTGCACCGTCAGAGGACGGGGCTGCCAAGGGAAGCGTGGTTGACAAATCCCAGGAAGCCGGCGATTTGAGTGGTAAAAGACGGTTTCTGGAAATAGTCGAAGCCGAGGTCGGTGAGGTGGATATAACCAAGTCTGATGTGCTTGTATCTGTCGGCCGGGGTATTGAGGAAGAGGGAAATATAGAAATTGCCCAGGAACTGGCAGAAGCCATGGGTGCTGTCGTGTCCTGCTCACGTCCCATAGTTGATGCCAAGTGGCTAGAAAAGTCACGTCAGGTAGGGACCTCCGGTCAGACGGTAAAACCCAAGGTTTATATGGCCATGGGTATCAGCGGGTCCTTTCAGCACATGGGCGGTGTAAAGGGTAATCCATTCATCGTGGTTGTCAACAAAAACCCCAATGCCCCGATTTTTCAGGTGGCTGACGTAGGTGTGGTAGAGGATATTCTAGAGTTCATGCCGGAGCTCACTGAAAAAATTAAAGCGCTGTAATTGCACAAAAATCCGATGCATACAGCAGGACAGGGTCAGGCAAGGTCATCGTCATTTTTTTCTTGAAATGACAGGCTCCTGACCCTTTTTTTTTATGATCGCGCCGGGGTATTTGATGACCGGAACCGGGCTGTTTATTTTATCACCAGTACCGGGCACTGGGTTGAATGCAGGACTTTATGGGCGATACTGCCGATGATCAACCCCTCTAAATTGGTACACCCCCGGGAGCCCATAATGATCATGTCAATTTTCTCTATCTGTGCGACTTCCGGGATTACCCGGCCGGCAGAGCCTTCAAGAATCCTTGTTTCATAGGGAATCTGGTTTTTTTCCAGTATGTCAACAAAGGGCCTGATCAGCTCGTTTGACTCTTTTAAGATGGCGTTGATGGCATTCTGAAAATGGGGTTCTGCCAGAATTACAGGAAATTTTCTGTGGCAGTGAAGCAGTACAATAGCGGAATTTGTCATCCTGGCAAGATCCACAGCATACTCTGTTGCACGAAGGGAATGTTCAGATCCGTCCACTGGATTGAGTATTTTATCAAGTTTCATCATAACCTCCTTTTTTTTAAAAGAGCAAATTTTTCAATAAAGCGCCATAACAGAAAAGCGCATTCAAAAAGGTTTTGATTACTTTAATTTAAATATATCATACCCCTGTTCAGTCAGTAAAGGGTATTCTTTTTTCATCCCTTTGGAAATACTTATCTCTCCCTTGATTTTTTTTTTTACAGGATGTAAGTAAACAATGTTTATGAGTTTTAAGCAATGATTGGAACAGGGTTTCCCTCTCAAAGCGGAAGGTGCTATGAAAAAAAAGTTCCTGTTTAAAGGCGTTCGAAGTGTTGGTGTTCTGGTTCTGGCGGGCGCCATCGCCTTTTTTATCTATGTCAATAAACCTCAACCGGAAAAAAAAGACAGGGTTCCTGTCCGGCCGGTGGTCGAGGTCATGCCTGCAGCCCCTGAAACCGAAGTGATGAAAATTGAAGCGTACGGTACGGTCGTGCCCAGAGTTCATTTGAAAATTTCAGCAGAGGTGTCCGGCCGGATCGTTTTTCTCCATCCTGGTTTTGAGGCCGGCAGGCTGATCCACGCGGGTGAACTGGTCTTAAAGATCGATTCAATGACCTATGCCCTGGATAAAAGGGCTGGTTTGGCTGCCATAGACCGTGTTAAAGCAGAAATGGCAAGACTGAAACAGGAAATTTTAAATTTAAAAGCCAATATTAAACTGGCCACTATGGATTTCAAGTTGTCTCAAACTGAACTTAATCGGTTTGAAACACTGAAAAAAGAAGATTTTGCAACAAAAAACAGTGTGGATCTGGCATTGCAGCGAAAAATTCAAAGCCAGATCAAACTTCAGGATTTTAAAAACCGTCTGGCAGTCACAGACGCATCCATGGAAGGGCTTCGCGCCTCCCTTGAAATGGAGAAAACACGGCTTGCCAGAGCAGATCTGGCCTTGGAAAAAAGCCGGATACAGGCAGATTTTGACGGGTTTGTCCTGGAGAACCATGTCGAAAAAGGGGAATATATTCATGCAGGTCAAATCATCGGCGAAATGTATGCAGAAAATATGCTGGATGTAAACGTCAGAATCCCTTTGGAAAATATGAAGTGGATTTCTCCTGTGTTCAAAAGAGGTGATTTTCCAGAGGCGGAGGTCAAGATCAGCGGGGGAGATGACAATCAGGTCTGGCACGGCAGAATTGCCCGGGTTCATGCCAGAATTGATGAAAGAACACGGATGCTGCCCATGGTTATAGAATTGGAGTCTGCACAAGACAGCCAGGGCCCTTTAACACATCTGCGGCCCGGTAATTTTGTGTCCTGTCTTATATTTGGAGAGACTTTTGAAAAGCTGTACACCATTCCCCGCCATATTCTAAGGCCGGGAAATATTATTGCTGTGGTTGAAAACAATAAAGTGGTTAAGAAAAAAGTATCGGTTCTCAGGCACTTCAAGGAAAGGGTGTATGTGTGTAAAGGCCTGTCAAAGGGGGATATGATGATTACTTCCCCGCTGCCGGACGCGGCTGAAGGCATGGCGGTGAAGATACAGAAAAAAGGGCAGGGCCGATGAAGGCACTGGGAAAATGGTCCGTTGAAAACCGTGTTTCTGTTAACCTGGTCATGGTTTTTCTCATTGTTGCCGGTCTGTATACAATTTTAGACATGAGACGGGAAATGTTCCCTCAGTTTGCCGTGGATATGATCAATATCCAGATTGTATACCCCGGGGCTTCTCCCGGTGATGTTGAAGAGGGCATTTGCATAAAGGTTGAAGAGCAGCTCAAAGGGCTTGAAGATGTGTCAAGAATCACCTCAAGCTCCCATGAAGGCTATGGATTCATAACCGTGGAGTTTGATTCAGGCATTGATCTCCAGGAGAAACGGGATGAAATTACCACTGAAATCGAACAGATAGATACCTTTCCCGATGAAGCAGAAGAACCCGTCATCAAGGAAATAAAAAATCAGAATCCAGCCATTACCGTGGCGGTTTTTGGGGATGTAACAGAGGCTGTCCTGAGAAAAACCGCTGAAAAAATACGGGACGACCTTGTGGATACGGGTCCCATTTCCATTGCAGAGCTGGTAGGGGTCAGGGACTATGAGATTTCAGTGAATGTGTCTGAGGAAGCCCTTCAAAAGTACAATCTGTCCTTTGATCAGGTGGCTGTGGCTGTAAAAAGCGGAAGCATGGATCTTCCCGGCGGGAATATCAAAACCAGGGGCCAGGAGTTTATCGTCCGGGCCAAGGGGCAGTTGTATGTGGGTGAGGAGTTTGAAAAACTCCCTGTCATCACCCAAGAGGACGGCACCATTGTCCGGCTTGAAGATGTGGCAGAGGTGGTTGACGGATTTGAAGATACAGATATAAAGGCCAGATTCAACGGATATCCGGCGGCCCTGGTCCAGGTCAACAGAACCTCAACCCAGGATACCATCACCATTACAGATACCGTTAAACACTATATTGAAGAAAACAGATCAGCACAACCCCAGGGGGTGTCGCTGGCCTGCTGGTATGATCTTTCCGAAATGGTGCAGGACCGGATTGATCTTTTGGTGAAAAACGGGGCCCAGGGGTTTTTTCTGGTGTTTATTGTGCTGGCCCTGTTTTTAAATTTCAAGCTGGCCTTCTGGGTGGCCTCAGGCATTCCCATTTCCTTTATGGGGGCGTTTCTGGTGCTTGATTATATGGGCGCATCCATTAACATGCTCTCTCTTTTCGGGTTTATTATGACCCTGGGGATTCTGGTAGATGATGCCATTATTGTGGGAGAGAACATATTCAGCCATTACACCATGGGAAAGTCTTCAAAAGAGGCTGTGATGGACGGGTTAAAGGAAGTTGGCGGGCCTGTGGTCATGGCGGTTACGACCACCATTGTTGCCTTTACCCCCCTGATGCATATTGAGGGAATCATGGGCAGGTTTATTGCCATCATGCCCCAGACGGTAATTGCCATTCTGGTTGTATCCCTTTTTGAAGCCCTGGTGATTCTTCCGGCCCATCTGGATCATGCCCTTTCAGGGACGTCTGAGCAAACAATTCTGGTTTCATGCCATGCATGGATAAGAAACCGGGTGGACTGGTGCCTGTCCCGATTTATTCACAAAATTTATGTGCCTGGATTGAGATATGCCATAGAAAACAGATATTTGACCTTGAGCGTCGGGATCGGGATTCTTATCATCAGTCTCGGGCTTGTGGCCGGAGACCATGTCTCCTTTGTTTTTTTCCCAAAAGGAGACAGTGACTGGGTGATCGCTGAAATCGGCTATCCTCTGGGCACGCCTTTTGAGGTAACAGAGAACAGTATAAAGCATATAGAAAAAAGTGCATTTCAATTAAACCCGTGTTTCAGCCAGCGTGTTGACAACAAAAAAGACCTTTTGGTGAACACCTTTTCCCTTGTGGGTGTGATTCCCCGCAGGGACTGGAAAATCGGGCTGCAGGGGGGCCACTGCGGTGAGGTGTGGATTGAGATCCTTTCAGCGGAAAACAGACCTGACCTGCCGGTTACCGAAGTCCTGGCCAGGTGGCGCTCTATTGTGGGGAAGCTGCCTGGTACTGAAAAACTCACCTTTTCAAGCCTTGAAGGCGGTCCCGGCGGAAATCCCATAGAAATTCAGCTGGCCGGTAAAAATTTTTCCCGGCTCAGGGCGGCTGCCGATGAATTAAAAGAAGAAATCGCAACCTATCCCGGAACCTTTGATATTACAGATGATTTCCGTCCTGGAAAGGTTGAAAAACGGGTTCGGGTAAAAAATGGAGCAAAATCCCTGGGTGTGACCATGGGGGATATTGCCGTTCAGATCCGCCAGGCATACTATGGAGAAGAGGTGCTGCGGATTCAGCGGGGCAGGGATGATGTCAAGGTCATGGTGCGGTATTCTGAAAAGGAGCGCCGTCAGGAGGCAAGTCTTGGGGAAATGCGCATCAGAACAAGGGACGGGAGAGAGATTCCCATTTATGAAGTGGCATCCATTCATGAACAGGCAGGCTATTCCGTGATCAACCGGGTGGACAGAAAAAGGGTGATTACAGTCATATCGGATATTGATGAAAATGTTGCCAATGCCCGGAAAATTGTAATGGATCTGAATGGGGGATTTCTTGAACGTCTGGTAAAGAAATACCCCGGGGTCACTTTTTCCCTTGAGGGACAGGCCAAACGGTCCAAAGAGTCCCTGGACAGCTTAAAAAAGGGATTTGTCTTTGCTGCCATGGGAATTTTTCTGCTTCTTGCCAGTCAGTTTGCCTCCTATTTTCAGCCGGTCATTATCATGATGGCGATTCCCTTTGGGCTCATCGGTGCCATTGCCGGTCATTTTGTCATGGGACTGGTGATTACCATGCTGAGTATTTTTGGGATCGTGGCCCTGTCAGGTATTGTGGTAAATGATTCATTGATTCTCATTGATTTTATCAATTCCCGGGTAAACAGCGGAGACGAATTTTCTTCTGCAATTATTGAAGCCGGAAAGAGCCGTTTCCGTCCCGTTGTCCTGACGTCCTTCACTACCATTGCCGGCCTTTCCCCGCTTCTTTTTGAGCGAAGTTTTCAGGCCCAGTTTCTCATTCCCATGGCAGTCAGCATAAGTTTCGGTCTGGTGGCGGCCACGTTTTTAACCCTGCTCTATGTGCCGGCCCTGTACATGATTGTCAAGGATATCACAGTTTTTTTCAGAAAATAATCCTTTTACTCGATTATCAGGTTTTTATGGAAGGGCCGAGCGCCGCCCCCAGCGGTTGCTATTCAAAAAACTTGAAAATCGAGCTTTAGGTGGCGGTATGGAAAACTATAGGGGGGTTATCAATTCCCTGAGCTTTTCAAACAGAGTGTCCGGCCAGGTTTCCCCATGGAGAAAAAGTTCTTTTTCCTCCGGGTCCAGCTGCTGTCTGATGGACAGGGGAAGGCTGTCAAACGCCTGCTGCCGTTCCTGCTCGTCTTTTTTACTTAATCTGGTTTTTGTCATGGTACATCAGGTCCTTTATTTTTATAAAAAACCGGCAAGAGAACCCCTGAGTCTTTAGCTCAGGGGATGAATTGACGGATTATGATGTGCTTTTCAGCCTATGCGTTTTTGAAAAGCACTTAATCGAGAGCAACAGCATAGGTCTTTTGTCAACTTGCCTTCGGTTGA
>JAYEJJ010000311.1:0-7657 GCA_034660495.1 Thermodesulfobacteriota bacterium
GTGTGGAGTACCTTGGGATGACTATATATTCCAATGTAACGTAGTCAGTTAAGACTTAGGCTAATCAACCGGGCTTACAAGTTACCTTGCAAGCCCCTCGGTCTTTAGCCGAGGGGTTGTTGACCGGGTTTCCAGGTTAAAACAGTCTGGATACGAGAACTGGAAGGGCAGTCTCAGTTCTTAAAATTCTCTCGCCCAGGCTGACACTCTTAAAGCCAGATTCTTCCAGAGAGGCGATTTCAATGTCAATAAATCCCCCTTCCGGGCCCAGGGCAAGCATGGTGTCTGTTTTAACATCCCTTGGGCAGGAAAACTCTGACCGGGGATGGGCCGTCAAACAGAGTTTGTTGTCTGCGATTTCAGGCAGCTCGTCCCTGACAAAGGGGGTGAAGAAGCGTTTGACAATAATTTCCGGCATCAAGGTGTCCCCGGCCTGCTCCAGCCCGAGGATGATCTGATGCATCATCCTGTCCTTTTCAAGGGCAGGGCTTTTCCAGAAGTGCTTTTCCACCCGCCATGCATTGACAAGGTATATTTTTTTTACCCCCAGGGAGGTCAGCATTCCAAGCATTCTTTTAAACATTTTAGGGCGGGGAAGCGCCAGAATAAGACTCAAGGGCAGGGCAGCAGGCGGGTTTTCCCCCAGAGTCACGTCCATTTCAAGATATGACCCGTTAATTTCCCTGATGTCCCCTGTTCCCTTTTTATGGTTGATCCGGCCCACCTTGAGGGTGTCCCCTTTTGCAGCACAAAGAACCTTTACAATATGTGCATGTCTTCTGCCGGAAATTTTTACCCTGCTGGGAGTGATAAAATCACTTTCATGCAAAAGTACCATATTCATTTTGGTTTTCTGCCTTTAACACTGTATTGACTGCGATACTCGATGATCAAGTTTTTAGAATAGCACCGACTCCAACGCTTGCTCTTAATACTCGATCATCAAGTTTTTTGAATACCGCCGCCCTCAGCGGTTGCCTGTCAGGAACGAGAACGACGGAGGACTTTTTCCCTGCCAGGCTAAAAATCGGCGACCTGCGGCCACTGGTCCTCAAACAGCTTGATTGTCGCAACGCCTGGCAGGGAAAAAGTCTGATCTCCTTAGGTTCTCAATGTTCCTGACAGGCAACCTCTGAGGGCTCTTAATCGGCCCTTCCATAAAAACTTGATAACCCAGTAATAGGTTTTTCCACAGGAAAGCTTGATAATCGAGTGACATCAGAATCCCTGAAATTTCAGCCGGACCAGTGGTTCCCGATTGTATCAGAGCTCAAAAGTGATCATGGAATTGACAAGGTCAAGATCGCTGATCTCTTTTGCAACTGCATCGGACACCGGGATATCAGTTCTGAGAAATATAATGTTTCTGTCTCCGTCGCCTTCACGGCCCACCATCATTCTTTCAATATTTATGTTGTATTTTCCCAGGCAGTCGCCAATGTTGCCGATGGACCCGGGTTTGTCTATGTTGTGAATCAGGCCCAGATGCCCCTTGGGAATCACTTCCAGTCTGAATTTATTAATCCTTACGATTCTGGCATCGTCTTTTCCAAAGATGGTGCCTGCCACCAGGTTTGTCTCTTCCTTTGAGGTCACAGTGATTCTGATCAGATTGATATAGTTTTCACTGTCCTGGCTTGTGGACTCTGACACCTTGATTCCCATCTGATTGGCCAGGGCTGCCGCATTCACCGTATTGACCTCGTATTTGACAAATGGCGTGAGCACCCCTTTTACAGCGGCAATGGTGACGGCTGTTAAATCAAGGTCCTTGAAATCCCCGGCATATTCAATGGCGATTTCGGTAATGGGGCCTTTGGTGAGCTGGGACTGCATCAGTCCCATTTTTTCACTGAGATAGAGAAACGGTCTGAGTTTTTTCAGCAGATCACCGGTAACAGAGGGAACATTCACGGCATTGATAATGGTGTTGTTGATCAGATAGGCATTGATCTGGTTGGCAACCGCCACGGCCACATTGGTCTGGGCTTCACGGGTGGACGCACCCAGATGGGGGGTGGCGATGACCTGGTCAAGGGTCAGCAGGGGGTTGTCTTTGGGGGGTTCAGTTTCAAATACATCCAGGGCGGCCCCTGCAACTTTTTTGGATACAATGGCATCATACAGGTCTGATTCGTTGATGATCCCGCCCCTGGCGCAGTTTATGATCATTACCCCGTCCTTCATCATGTCAAAGGATGATTTGTTGAAAAGATTGGTGGTGCTGTCAAGTTTTGGCACGTGAATGGTGATATAGTCTGATCTTTTGTAGAGTTCCTCAAGGGTAACACTTTCATACCCGGCTTTTTCAATATTTTCAGCGGTGAAATTGGGATCGTATACAATTACCTCCATTTTCAGTCCCTGGGCCCTGTTGGCCACAATGGAACCGATATTGCCAAAACCGATGACACCAAGGGTTTTATTGTACAGCTCCCTTCCCTGGAGTTCCTTTTTGGCCCATTGGTTCAGTTTGAGTGTTGCTGTGCCCCGGGGGATATTCCGGGTCAGGGACATCATCATGGCAACGGCATGTTCCGCTGTGGTAACCGTGTTGCCCCTGGGAGTATTCATGACGGCGATGCCCCTTCTGGTGGCTTCGGGGATATCTACATTGTCAAGACCGATCCCGGCCCGGCCGATGACCTTGAGATTGTCCGCTGCATCCAGGATCTCCTTTGTGACTTTTGTTGCACTGCGTATGGCAAGCCCATGGTAGCTGCCAATGATTTCCTTGAGTTCATCAGGGGTCAGGCCGGTTTTAACATCCACTTCCAGACCTTCCTGATTTTTAAATATATCTATGCCTGCCTGTCCAAGCTTATCGCTGACTAAAACCTTCATTTTTAATTCTCCTGTGCAAAGGATTTCATGAAATCAACCAGGGCCTCAACCCCTTCCAGAGTAACTGCATTATATATGGAGGCCCGGCATCCCCCGACAGACCTGTGGCCTTTCAGTCCGCCCAGATCTTTTTCTAAAGCCTTTTGTATAAATTTCTTTTCCAGTTCTTCCGCGGGCAGCCTGAAGGTGACATTCATCAAGGACCGGCTGTTTTTTTCAGCTGTGGGCGTATAAAAATCAATGTCGTCCATGAAGTCGTATAGCAGAGATGCCTTTTTTCTATTGTATTCATCCATTTTTTCCAGGCCGCCCATGGTTTCTTCCAGCCACTGCAGCACCAGCTGCACGGTATACACCCCAAAACACGGCGGTGTGTTGTACATGGAGTTCTTGGATACAAAGGTATCATAGGTCAGCATGGACGGAAGGTTTTTTTCTGCCGTGGCAAGCATATCATCCCTTATGATGACCATGCAGATGCCGGACGGGCCGATGTTTTTCTGGGCGCCGGCATAGATCAGGCCGAATTTTTCCATGTCAACGGGACGGCTCATGAAATCTGAGGACATGTCAGCCACCAGCGGGACATTGCCGGTATTCGGAAAATCCTGCCACTGGGTGCCCTTGATGGTGTTGTTGGACGTGATGTGGACATAGTCTGCATCTGCTGTCAGGTCAAGGGGCTGGGGGATATAGCAGAAATTTTTGTCCTCGGAAGATCCGGCAATGTGAATGGATTTGTTCTGGATTTCACACTCCTTGATGGCTTTGGTGGACCATGTGCCTGTATTGACATAGTCGGCTGTTTTTCCCTGTCCCAGAAAATTCATGGGAATCATGGCAAACTGAAGGCTTGCGCCGCCCTGGATAAACAGCACATGGTACCTGTCGTCCAGGTTTAACAGGCGTTTTGTCCGTGCAACGGCATCATTGATGACATCATCAAAGATCGCTGATCTGTGGCTGATCTCGGTGATGGACATGCCGCTGTTATTGAAATTCAGAAAAGAGGCCTGAATGGTTTCAAGCACTGACAGGGGAAGCGCTGCAGGTCCTGCGTTAAAATTAAAAATTCTCTTGTTTTCCATATGTATCTCCTTTTAAAATATTAAAACATAAATAAAATATTAAAACATAAATAGATTAATCTGCTGTGGTTTATTTTTTTTATAAGCTGCTCTGTGTTTGTTTATTGTTACGGGTTGATCTGTTTTCTGTGATTGAACGTTTTGCTCTGATGAAAAGCAGGCCCGGATATTTCATCAGGTATACTCCCTGGTTTTGTGAAATTGTATGTCAGGCCATTTTTCAAGGATGAATCCAAGCTGGTATTCGCTTGTGGTCATATAGGTGGGCCAGCCTTCGGAGTCAACAGCAATGCTTGAACTGTTCTTTTTTTTGAATTCCTCCAGGATATCTGAACTGCTGCAGGTGAACCACCGGGCCACAGACAGATCCACAGGTTCATGCACTGCGTCAACCGCGTATTCAGCTTTCAGCCGTGTCATGGTGACATCAAACTGGAGAACCCCCACTGCCCCGAGGATATAGTCATTGTTGGTCATGGGGCGGAACACCTGGATGGTGCCCTCTTCAGCCAGCTGGCGCAGTCCCTTCTGCATGGCTTTGGTTTTCATGGGATTTTTCAGAATCACCCGCCTGAAGTGTTCCGGTGCAAAGCTCGGGATGCCGAGGAATTTCAATGGTTCCTTTTCTGTAAAGGTGTCCCCGATTTTTATGGTGCCGTGGTTGTAAATGCCGATGATATCACCAGGGTAGGCTTCAGCTACATTGCTTCGCTCCTGGGCCATGAAAATGGTGGCATTGGAAAGGGAAATGTCTTTTCCGATTCTGTGGTGTCTTACCTTTATTCCCCTTGTAAATTTTCCCGAGCAGATTCTGAAAAAGGCGATTCTGTCTCTGTGGGCCGGGTCCATATTGGCCTGGATTTTAAAGGTAAAGCCTGAAAACGTCTCTTCATCAGGGGAAACAATTCTTGTTGACGCGGATCTGGCCTGGGGGGGCGGTGCTATTTCAACAAAGGCGTTGAGCATTTCCTTTACACCGAAATTATTAATAGCACTGCCAAAGAAAACAGGGGTCTGGCTGCCCTGTAAAAAGTATTCCATGTCAAAGGGGTCTGCTGCCCCCTGGATCAGCTCAATTTCCTCACGAAGGGTATCGGCCATGGTGTCCAGCTGCCTGTCAAGGATCTCTGAATTAAGATCATTGATAATGATACCGTCATCATCCTTTGGGGTGTAACCGGGAGAGAAGATGCCCAGTTCTTTGTTCTTTAAATTATAAACCCCTTTAAACCGCTGACCCATGCCAATGGGCCAGGTTAAAGGGGTACATTCGACCTGCAGCTTTTCTTCAATATCAGCAAAAATTTCAAGGGGCTTCAGACCTTCTCTGTCCAGCTTGTTGATAAAGGTGATGATGGGAGTATTGCGCATTCTGCAGACTTCCATCAGTTTTTTGGTCTGGGGCTCCACCCCTTTTGCATTGTCAATGATCATGACAGCGCAGTCCACAGCCGTTAACACCCGGTAGGTGTCTTCGGAAAAGTCCTCATGCCCCGGGGTGTCGAGCAGATTTATCTCATAGCCTTTATAATTAAACCGCATGACCGAGGAAGATACACTGATCCCCCTTTCCTGCTCAATGGCAAGAAAATCACTCAGGGCTTTTTTTGCGGTTTTTCTGGATTTTACCGCACCGGCCTGTTTGATGGCCCCGCCAAAGAGGAGCAGTTTTTCTGTTAATGTGGTTTTGCCTGCATCCGGGTGACTGATAATTGCAAAGGTCCTTCTTTTTGCAATTTCCTTTGCTGTCTGCTTATTTTTTTTCATTGATTCTGTACTGCCTGTTTTTTTAAGTCAAAAATAAATATTTTGTAAACTGCGCAATTTAGAATACTTTGAAAGAATAAGCAATAAGTATTTGAATCAGGCCAGTTCCAGGACTTTTGCCACCAATTTTTCAATGCCCGCTGCCACATCCCTGATGCCGGGTCCCAGCATATAAGCTGGCGTGGTAACGATTTTGTTTTTTTCATCCACATGGATCTCATCCACAGCGCAGTTGAAATGCCGCCCTCCCATTTTTTCAATGGCAGCTGCTGTATCAATGTCATTTCCAATGGTGACCTCTGGTTTTTTATCGGCCAGGGCACAGGTCAAAGTGGCCGGAGCAATGCAGATGCCGCCCACGGGTTTACCTGCACCAGCCATATCTGAAATAAGCTGTCTGACCTGGGGATGCACGGCTGCATCAGGTCCATTGACTGCAAAATCGCTCAGGTTCTTGGCTGCGCCAAATCCCCCGGGAAGGATCAGGGCATCCAGATCAGCCGCTGATACATCCTTTAAATTCTTGATTTCCCCCCTGGCAATCCTGGCCGATTCAACCAGTACGTTTCTTTTTTCCGCTGATTCTTCACTGGTTAAATGGTTGATCACGCCAAAGTGGTCCATGTCCGGCGCCAGACAGATGATCTCTGCCCCGGCCCTGTCCAGAAACAGCAGGGTCAGCACTGCTTCATGGATTTCTGAACCATCAAATACACCGCAGCCTGATAATAATACACCTGTTTTTTTAGCCATAACATCCTCCTTGTCTTTAATCAGGGTTGTTTTATTTGTTCTATGGTGACGCACCATTATGACACAGGGCGTGTTATGGTTCAACCATGAATGATGTTCTGTTTTTCATTGTTTTGCAATATGGTCAAAGGGTGTCCATTTAAAATATTATCCTGATCCTCCAAATTTTCTGATTTTTTAAATGCTTTTTCCATGTGCATTTGTCGATCTTCCAAAAATGCTGACATTTCTTTTTTTTCACCTGTCTCATAAAAGGAAATCAATTTCTTTGCGTATTCAGCAAGCAAACGGTCAGGGAAGGTTACGACATGCAAATTGTTTGACATTAAAATCCCGTTCATTAATAACTGGCCGGTGCGCTTATTACCATCATTGAAAACCTGATTTCGGGCAATTTCCAAAAACACATTGAATGCAGCATATTTTTTGTCCTGCTCATTCTCAACAAAATGCTCAATTTCATCCCATATTTCTCTTATAGTTAGAGGATCTGGTGGAATATATTCAGTTCCGGTAATTCCCACATTACGGTTCCTGAAACAGCCAAGATCATGATAATCTGCTTTAGCAACAATTTGATTTAAATCCATAGCAGTCCTTTTATCACATTGAAATTGATCTTTTTCGATCAATTCAATTAAATAATCCCATGCTTTTGCAATTTGAACCACTTGCTCATGTTCTTTGAGCTTTTTCCCGCCAACGGTTACCCCCATATCAACCACAGTGATAACTTCTGCGACGGTATGCGTGTTTCCTTCCGCTTTTGACATATTGTAAACCAGTTGAGCTTTAAGTTTTTCTACGGCAAAAAGGATATCATTTTTTTTGTTCATTTTATTTTCCTGTTTAAAGGGACAGCAATTCAACTTGTCTTTTATCTTCTTTGCAACATCTTTCAACAGGTTGAGTGAGAATTGTATCGTGTCTGTGGCCAACCCGGGTTTTTTGATTTTGGCTGACACCTTGTGATCGACAGATGCAGGTCTATTTTGCCAGATTTTCGTTATAATATCCAATGAATTCAGCAAAAATGTGGTTTTGGTTCATTAAATTAAAAATTTCTGTAAGTTCAGAGCTCCTGACCTCAGCTAATTTTGAATGCATAATCATTTTCTATATATAGTATTTTTTTTTTAAAACAAAGACAATAAGCACAATATATGGTATTTGTCTGGTTTTTTTATGCATTTAAAATTACGATC
>JAYEJJ010000312.1:0-7598 GCA_034660495.1 Thermodesulfobacteriota bacterium
AGACTTGAATTGTACAGCGTCTTGTTTCTTGTCTCTTGTCTCTTGTCTCTTGTCTCTTGTTTCTTGTTTCTTGTTTCTTGTTTCTTGTTTCTTGTTTCTTGTTTCTTGTTTCTTGTTTCAAGTTTCTTATAAAAATTACTCATATGCCCAGATGTTTTCTTTTCTTTTCAATGTGGTCAGAAATTAATTGTGCTGCTGCAACAGGGTCCGGCTCCACAGCAAAACTGGCATGAACAATGTCCTCCAGATCTTTTGTGACGAGTTTGATCACATTACTGCTTCCAAAAATCTTGGGGGGAATGCCAAGGACAGTATACACGCCTGAAGAGACAAAATAAGAAGCAATGGAAACGGCCTTCTGGGAATACCATTCCGGTGCGGCCCCTGCCAGGGGAAGCTGATCAATGCCCACGTCAAGGGCTTTGCCCAGTTCAGCACCAAGAACCAGAATTCTGGAGCAGTCCACACAGGACCCCATGTGAAGCACCGGCGGGATGCCAAGATCCTTGCACAACTGACTTAACCCGCTGCCGGCAAGGGCCCCGGCTCCGGGCATAAGCAGGCCTGCCTTGCCCGAGGCAATGGCGGCACACCCGGTTTCAACCACCAGAATATCCCTTTTTATCAACTCCTTTGCCAGGGTCACATGGCCGTAATCATGCTTTATTTTTGGATTGTTGCATCCCACAATGCCCACGGCCCCCCGGATTTTTCCCGCAGCAATGACATCAACCAGGGGCTGAAGGGAACCGCCAAGTGCATTTACAATGGCTTCCACGGAAAATCCTGCCATTATATCAACGGGTTTTGCCGGGATATTCACCCGGTCCGGATTTCTGGCTGAGAAATTCTCCACTGCCAGCTTTACAATGACAGCTGCTGTATCCGAGGCTGTGTGAGGATGAAACTCCATATGAACTGCCCCGGGGACCTTTGATTTTTCACTGGTGGAAACAATTTTTGAATGAAAACAGGCAGCTGTCTGGGCAATGGACGGAAAAATACACTGATAATCCACTACCATCACTTCAACTGCTCCGGTGGCCAGGAGCAGCTCCTGATTCAGCATATTTCCGGCCACAGGAATCCCCTTTCGCATCAAAAGCTCATTTCCCGTACAGCACATCCCAACAAGATTTATCCCCTTTGCCCCTTTTGTCTCAGCCATTTTTATTGTTTTTGGATCTTCAGCCGCCTTTACAACCATCTCAGAGAGAATGGGATTGTGGCCGTGAAGCACAATATTGACCCTGTCCGCTTTTAAAACACCCATATTGGTGGTGGAAGAAGCGATTTGAGGGGTGCCAAAAAGCACATCAGATATTTCCGTTGCCATCATGGATCCGCCCCACCCGTCTGACAATGAGGTGCGCAGCCCATGGAGAAGAATATTGGCATAATCGGCCCCCACCCCCATATGGATACGGTGCATACATTCCACAATCTCCCGATCCACGCTCCTGGGATAAATGCCGGCCTTGTTCCATATGGTCCTGGTTTTTTCACAGGCCCTTTCAACAAACTGAATCCGGTTGTTAATGGTGCCGAACTCTTCAAGAAGGGCCAGGGCCACCTCTTTTGCGATGTCATTTGTTTCTCTGTTCTCTGTTTCAACACCGAGTTCTTCTGCTATCCGGTTAAGCTTGTCTGTATCTGTAATCTTATAGCCTTTGGCCTTGCCGGAAGCTGCCGCAAACAGGGTTTCCACAACTTCCCTGCCGTGGTCTGAATGGGCCGCGGCCCCTGTGGCAAGATCATCCAGAAAATTTCTGGCTGCAATCAGGTCATTGTCTGCACCGCAGACCCCCCTGTCCGGCCCGTTGTTAAATGGATCTATCCGGCAGGGCCCCATGGTGCAGCGGTTGCAGCATATCCCCATTTCTCCGAAACCGCACTGGGGCTGCTGTTTTTCCAGCCTGTCCCATGCGGTTTCAATCCCCTGTTTCATGGCCGCTTCCAAAGCAGACCCGGCAGATTCATCACTGGTTCTATGCTTTACAATTTCTTTTATTTTATTGGCATCCAGTCCATGGTATGTCATATCTACCTCCTTGATTTGATAGTCGATGTTCAAATTTTTTAATGTTGATATTTACCTGTAACTCGATCATCAGGTTTTTTGAATACCGCTGGGGGCGGCGCTCGGCCCTTCCATAAAAACTTGATAACCGAGTATAAAAACTTGATCATCGTAAGATAAAAACGTTAATTGGATGACGGCATTGGGCCCAGCTGCGCGACTTTCTGCTTAATGGCCTTAAACGCTCTGATATTGTCAGGCAGGTCAGAACGGGGCATCCCTTTTAAATCCTCTGTGAATTTTCTAATAAATCCCTGTTCCCTGTCATCCAGAATCCCGTTAATATCACCAAAAACAAGGGCATTGGTTTTGCACGCGTCAACGCAGGCCGGGATTTTATCATTTTTTTGGCGGTCAATGCAGTCATCGCATTTATACGCAACCTCGTGATCCATCCCCGAAACCGGATAAAATGAAATGGCATTAAACGGACACACCATGGCGCACATGGCGCAGGAAATGCAGCGGTTTTCATTGATAAGCACAGCACCGGTTTCCTCATCTTTATAAATGGCACCCGAGGGACAGATTTGAAGACAGGGGGCAGGATCGCAATGACGGCAGCGATTGGGAAATGCTATAAAATCAACCCCTGTCCCCACATTTATCCTGGGTTCGCGAAGGTCTGTTAAACCAGAAAAGGGCTTATTGTCACGGGCATGTACTCTGGCACAGGCCAGTTCACAATGCCTGCAGCCGATACATTTTTCAACATTTACAAATACGGTTTCCATACACACCTCCTTCTAATTACGTCCTGTGGACAGCTGAAACGTATAGGCATTTTTGTAAAACAAATTGTTTGTCATCAATGTATCATGGTTTCCTGAACATTCAATCTTCCCGTTTTTTAAAACATATATGGCATCACAAAATGCCAGGGCAGCAATCCTGTGGGACACCAGAACAATTGTACTCTGATTTTTAAAGTCGTCAAGTCTTTTAATAATTTCTGATGCTGTCTCTGTATCCAGCTGGCTGACAGGATCGTCAAAAACAAAGACTTCTTTTTCTTCTAAAATGGTTCTTGCAAAGGCAATTCTCTGCTTCTGTCCCCCGGACAGGGTGATTCCCCTTTCACCGACAATGGTGTCAATCCCTGCCGGCATATGATCAATGGTGGTCTCAAGCATGGCATATCTTACAGCCTCAGACATTTGCCTTTTTGATATATTTCTGCCCATGACAATATTGTCCCTTATGGTGCCTGAAAAAAGAAAGGACTCCTGGGGCATAAGCGCTGTTTTCTCTCTTACGGTATTCAGCTGTCTGGTTTTTATATCCTGACCATTAAAACACAGCTTTCCCGAATCTGGATCATAAAGTCTTGGAATAAGCTGAACAAGGCTGGTTTTACCGCTTCCCGGCGGACCTGTAATGCCGATGAATTCCTTTGACCTGATGGACAGGGAAATATTATCCAGCACCCTGTTGTGTAACCTGTTATTACTGGAAACGGAATCATAGGAAAAAACAATATCATGAAAATCAATGTTCTCCAGCGGGGTATCAACGGGGGAGGCCTTGGGGTTGTGTTTCACTTCAGGCTCTGTTTCAACCACCTTTTCTATCCTTTTAAGGGAAGACAGGCCACGCTCAACCAGGTTTATCATCCACCCCACTGCGATAACAGGCCAGGCCAGAAGCCACATATACTGAATAAAAGCCACCAGTTCCCCTGGAGACAGCAGATCCCTTATCACAAGCGCCCCGCCGTAAAACACAATGATAAACATGGAAAGATTGAGAAAAAAAATCATCATCGGCTTTATGAGCGCCGTAAGAACTGCCCTCTTAAAATTCTTATTAAAATAATTGACAGATGATTCTTCCACCTTCCGGCTTATCATGCGTTCATAATTGAACACCTTTAGAATCCGTATGCCGTAAAAACTTTCCCTGACCATTTCCGTTAAAGAAGAATAGGCTTCCTGAGCCTTAGAATGGTAATTGTGCATTTTTCTGCCAAGGGTTTTGGCTGTTAATATGAGAAAGGGCATGGGTATCAGGGCCAGCAGGGTCAATTTTACATTCATATAGAGCATAAAGGCAATGGTTGCCCCGCCAAGGAAAAAGGCATCGGTAAGGGCAATCATCCCCATACCAAAGGCCAGTCGTATATGATTGATATCACTGGTGGCATGGGCCATAAGATCCCCTGTCCTTACCCGGTCGTAGCAGCGGGCATCGAGTTTAAGGATATGGGAAAACAGATGGTCCCGGAGCCCCTTTTCCATGATTTTTGCCGTTCCCATGAGCAGCATGCGCCAGAAATATCTCAGGACAGCAATGCACAGCCCTGAAAAAACAATAGCCCCTGAAAATTTTAAAATCAACCCCATATCCAGCTCCTCAAGGGAAAGGGCATTTACAGCGGACTTGACAATCCATGGAATAATAATCTGAAAAAAATCCACAACAATGAGAAAAAAAATTCCCAGTGCAATTTTTCCTTTATTTTCCACGAAATAAGGGGTTATGAGTTTTGAAATCAAGCCAGCCTCTGTGTTTGTTTGAAAGCCGTCAGCCATCAGCCGTCAGTACTCAGTTTCAGCTTTCTGAAATATGGGGACACTTTACTTATTTTTTGTAAAAAACAAAAAACAAGGCGCGGTATAATTCAAGTTTCATGCTTCCATGAGAAGGCTTATATCAAGAACAAATTCGCTCACGAATTGTCCTTTTCCCTCCATCCAGCGAGTCTTTGCTGTGTCCGCCAAGACATGGATGTTTATAAGAAACTTGAAACAAGATACAAGAAACAAGATACAAGATACAAGAAACAAGAAACAAGACGCGGCAAAATTCAAGTTTCATGGTTTGTTGTGATGCTGTGGATCATGTGAGTTATTATGAAACAATTTTATCCAAATTCAGAACTCCTGACCTCAGCTAATTTTGAATGCATAATCATTTTCTATATATAGTATTTTTTTTTAAAAACAAAGACAATAAGCACAATATATGGTATTTGTCTGGTTTTTTTATGCATTTAAAATTACGATCCTAAATTTGAATATTTTCAGTTAAAACAATATATTAGGTTTGTGGTGTCAGGAGCTCTGAAATTACAATACTCAAGAAAAAAATAAACCTCAACATTGAATAAAAAACATGGTATATACATTTTAT
This sequence comes from Thermodesulfobacteriota bacterium, assembly GCA_034660495.1. Taxonomy (GTDB): domain Bacteria; phylum Desulfobacterota; class Desulfobacteria; order Desulfobacterales; family Desulfobacteraceae; genus DATFJZ01. The sequence goes on from JAYEJJ010000312.1 coordinate 5,213, forward strand.
GACAGCGCTCAATGAAATTCCCCTTGGGAAACAGAGACATCACAGCCCCGGCTATGATCCGTCACAGCTTTTCCCGGTTTCAAGGAAAGAGACAAGAAACTCAATTGGTGTATCATCTCCCTTGCCGTTTACAGGAAAGGATATATGGAATTGTTATGAACTGTCCTGGCTCAACACCAAAGGAAAGCCTGAAATTGCCATTGCACGCTTTGTCTTTCCCTTTGACAGCGACAATATCATTGAATCAAAATCTGTCAAGCTGTATCTGAACTCATTAAACCAGACCTGTTTTCAATCTGCAGACCAGATCAGGAAAACGATTGAACAGGATTTTTCCAGGGTATCAGGGAAAAAAGTAGAAGTTCATCTGATACGGCCCGGCCTGTTTAACAGAGAAAAACTGGTTTCCTTCCAGGGAACCTGCCTGGACAATCTCGACGTCGACATCATTGATTACCAGATCAATCCAGAACTGCTAGGGGTTAAGGACAAAAAGACAAGTGAAACCGTTTTTTCCCATCTTTTAAGAACCAGATGCCCGGTTACAGGACAGCCGGACTGGGCAAGCGTCATGATTGAATACACTGGAATGGAAATTGATCACAAAGGACTGCTTAAATACCTGATTTCCCTGAGAAACCATACAGGCTTCCATGAAAACTGTGTGGAAACCATTTTCATGGACATTTTCAATCAATGCGAACCTGGAAAACTCCTTGTCTATGCCAGATTTACAAGACGGGGCGGGGTGGACATCAACCCCTTCCGTTCAAATTACAACGCCCTTCTCCAGGATATGAGATTGACAAGGCAATAGGTTCTGCTTTTAATGTTAAAAAAGGGCAAAAGTTTCTCCTTATTCTATCCTGTTTTTATCCTGTTTTTCTTTTTTCTGCTTTTTTTTTGGCCCTTTCTTTTCCCCCTTTTTTTCCTTTCTTTTTTTCCGGGAATTCATTTTCTCTTAAAAGACTTTCAAGGGAATCAGATTCTTTTGAAAAACTTATGGTTGTGGCATAGTCTTTTTTATGAACAGGTATCACATCAATTGTTTTACTGAGGATTTTCTGGATATCCTCAAGCAGCTCTTTTTCTGCCTGACTGCAGAACGACAGGGCAACTCCCCGGTTAAAAGCCCGTCCTGTTCTTCCGATCCGGTGTACATAATTTTCCGCAATTTCTGGAAGATCATAGTTGACAACATAATCAACATCAGGGATATCAATTCCCCTGGCGCTGATATCCGTTGCGATCAGCAGGCGGCACGCCCCCTGGCGAAACAGCTGCAGCGCCTCTGTTCTCTGATGCTGATCCTTTTCTCCGTGAAGGGTAAGGCTTAAAATACCGACCCGTTCCATGGCGCTGCATACCCTTTCCGCCCGCACCCTTGTCCGGACAAAAACAAGTATTTTACTCTCTGGATGTTCATGAACAAAGCGCTCAAGAAAAAACCGTTTGTCATCCATCTGAACAAACATGACATAATGGGATATATTTTTTGACACCGGGTCTCTGGGAGACAGCTGAATGCGTATGGCCGCGCTTTTGACCTGGGAAAAGGCAAGTTTTTTGATCTCTTTGTTAATGGTGGCGGAAAAGAACAGGGTCTGGTGTCTGTGTTTCACCATGGACTTGACGAATTTGATATCCCGTATAAAACCCGGGTCAAGCATGCGGTCTGCCTCATCAAGAATCAGGGTGTTAATATGGTTCAATTGAATATATCCCTGGTGGATCAGGTCAAACATCCGGCCGGGTGTGGTTACCAGCACGTCAATCCCGCTTTGCAGATTTTTAACCTGAAAATTCTGTTCAACACCGCCGTAAAGGGAAAAACACTTTACCCGGGTATGTTTTGAAAGGTCAGCAAACACGTTGCCAATCTGCTGGGCAAGTTCCCTTGTGGGAACCATGACAATGCACTGGATGCCTTGAGAGCGTTTGTTTTTCTTTTCCTTGTTTATCCTGTCTATCACAGGAATGGCAAATGCGGCTGTTTTACCTGTTCCGGTATGGGCAACCGCCAGCACATCCTCACCTTTCATAATGGAAGGGATTGCCTTGAACTGGATATCTGTGGGCTTTTTAAACCCCATGGCATGCAGATTGTTCTTTAGTGCTTCACTGATATGGTATTGCGAAAACTTCATCTAACCTCACTTTTTTAATAACCAATATGGCCGGCCCTTATTTTATATAACCCACATGTCCTGACGGACACAAGAAAGCATGAAAGCTGTTAGCTGTTACTCGATCGTCAAATTTTTTGAATACCGCCGCCCCCAGCAGTTGCCTGTCAGGAACGAGAACGACGGAGGACTTTTTCCCTGCCAGGCTAAAAATCGGCGACCTGCGGCCACTGGTCCTCAAACAGCTTGATTGTCGCAAC
>JAYEJJ010000313.1:0-7595 GCA_034660495.1 Thermodesulfobacteriota bacterium
GGCTGATCATCCTCTCAGACCAGCTAACCATCGTTGCCCTGGTAGGCCGTTACCCCACCAGCAGGCTAATGGTGCGCGGACTCATCTTCAAACGTCTGCTTACATCAGAGGCAGACTTTCATCATTACACCCAGGGCATTATGACTTTATCCGGTATTAGCCTTTCTTTCAAAAGGTTATTCCAGATTCAAAGGTAGATTATCCACGTGTTACTCACCCGTGCGCCACTCTACTCACGGACCGAAGCCCGCTTTCTCGTTCGACTTGCATGTGTTAAGCACGCCGCCAGCGTTCATTCTGAGCCAGAATCAAACTCTCCAGTTATAATTCCTTAAAAAATTGATTTTTCCCAGACAGATCCCTCTATTATTGTTCCATCATAAATCCTTCCATGACAGAATCTTATATAATAGATTTTTCCGCTGAAAAAAGACCCGCTCTATTGATTGCACTGACCAGTTTTCAAAGATCAAAAAAAATCTTTCTGAGAAAAAAACGATTCCCGTCTCAGAAAGACATGGAGGTTATACACCCGATTTTTTTTTATGTCAAACCTTTTTTTAATATTTTTTTATATTACCCATATTACCCACATGATGCACAGGATCACAACAAATCATGAAACTTGAATTGTACCGCTTCTTGTTTCTTGTATCTTGTTTCACGTTTTTTTAAAAAATTAGTAAAGTGTCCCCGTATTTACCAAAAAATTAGTAAAGAGTCCCCGTATTTACCCAGGCTAAAAATCGGCGACCTGCGGCCACTGGTTCTCAAACTATTTGATTTTTTTAATGCCTGGCCGCAAAAAAATATAATCTCCTTTGGTTCACGTTTAAAAAAATAAGTAAAGTGTCCCGGTATTTGGAAAAAAATAAGTAAAGTGTCCCGGTATTTGGCTAAAGTGTCCCGGTATTTGGCTCCTTTGTTTCACGAAAATAAGTAAAGTGTCCCCGATTTAAACTCTGGGAGAAACTACAAAAAACCGCAGAACCATAGCAACGCCTGAAATAAGGCAGGCAAGGGCAAACACATCCCCGAACCGGGTATAAAAGGATGTTTTGTTAAAGAGATTCACCTGGGCTGTCAGGTGATCTCTTTTTCCAAGGGGCAGGGTTCTGCCTGTTCTGCCCACAGGATCAATAAAGCCGCTGATACCGGTGTTTGCAGATCTTACTACAGCTCTATGGTTTTCCACTGCCCGGAAAACAGCCATGGAAAAGTGCTGATAGGGGGCTGATGTCTGACCGAACCAGGCATCATTGGTAATGGTGACCAGAACATCGGCTCCCCTGCTGACAACGCTTCGGGAAAGGGAAGGAAAAATAATTTCAAAGCATATGAGCATACCTGCCCGCGTGCTGTCAAAATAAAGCAGGTCAGCCTCCTCTGGACCCGGGGTAAAATTTCCAGCCTGGGCTGTTATTTTCCCTAAAAAGGAAAGATATTTGCCAAAAGGGACATACTCGCCAAAGGGTACCAGGTGAATTTTGTCATAGGCGCCTGTTATCACGCTGAAGGGGTTCATCATCAACGCCCTGTTGTAGAATTTATACTTCTGTCCAGATTTTTCCACGGCAGGACTTCCAATAATAAAATGAGTGCCTGCATTTCTGATACAGGTATCCACCCTGGCGGAAAGATTTTTTTCCAGGTTATAATAAAAGGGCAGGGCTGTTTCCGGCCAGACAATAAGATCAGGTATCTTTTTTTTTTCACTGACCGCTTTCCTGGAAAGGGCGCAGTAAACGTCTATTGTTTTTTCCTTAAACGCGGCATCCCATTTAAAACTCTGCTTTATATTGCCCTGGACAACGCACACGTCTTTCTGATCCAGATCTGCCATGGCATGACCAACAGCTTCTATGCGGTAGCTGCCGTATCCCCATAAAAATCCCGCCCCAACCAAAATCAGGACAAAAGAAGACACCAGGGGGGCAAGCCCTGGGTTCCTCGTATTGTGTTTCAAATACCGCGTCACCCCCCATGCGGTCATGGACAAAAATGCATTTGCGCAGACAACGGCAAATGACACAGCGTAAACCCCGCCAAGATCCGAGACCTGTATCAATAACGTATTCCTGTACTGGGAATACCCCAGAAGCCCCCAGGGAAAACCCGTCAGAAGAAAGGATCTGAGATATTCCAGCCCCACCCAGAGCGCTGCCGCATGAAACGGCATTAAAGGCGAAAAAACGGACATCCGGGAAAGTACAACGCAAAACAGGGCCGTGTACAGGGACAGATAAAAACAGAGCAGAACAAGAATGGAACATGCGGTAATCCCCGGGAGCCCGCCGTATACAGCCAGTGTGTTCACCAGCCAGTAAATCAGGGTCAAATAATGAGACATGCCAAAAAAAAGCCCCATATTAAATGCTTTTCTCAAATCAGGGGATTTTTTTTCCTGTAAAAAGAAAACAGAGACCATCACCGGGACCAGGGCCGCCCAGGGCAGCCCGTGCAGACCTGTTTTCGGAAAGGCCAGGGTCATTAAAAAACCGCTTAAAACAGCAGGAAGATACCCCTTCCACCCTTGTATTGTAATAAGTTTCATAAATTCCTCTTACTCGATTATCAAATATTTATAGAAGGGCCGAGCGCCGCCCCCGCGGTGCTATTTAAAAAACTTCATAATCGAGTCTTACTTGATGATCACGTTTTTTTGCGAGGTTAAGGTTGACATTATACATCAAATAAAGGACAAAGTAATATTTAACTGATTTCAAAAAATAAATTCAAGAGATATCAATTATATGCCTGCAATACAAGGAGATGTTTAAGAATGAAAAATCGGGGATATTTTGGAACCTACGGCGGAGCCTTTCTGCCGGAAATCCTGGTGGCCACGTTTGACGAGCTTGAGGACATATTCAGCAGCGTAAAAAATGATCCCCTGTTCTGGCAGGAGTATACAGATCTCATGTCTACCTATTCCTGCCGGCCAACCCCTTTGACCTTTGCCGAAAATCTTACAAAGCACTTTAACGGGGCAAAAATATATATAAAACGGGAAGATTTAAACCACACAGGCGCCCACAAGGCAAACAATGTCATGGGCCAGGGCCTTCTGGTTAAAAGAATGGGCAAGAAAAGGGTGATTGCTGAAACAGGGGCAGGTCAGCACGGGGTGGCAACGGCCACCATGGCGGCAAAATTCGGATATGAGTGTACGGTTTACATGGGTGAAGTGGATATGCTGCGGCAGCGGCCCAATGTATTCTGGATGGAACAGCTCGGTACCACAGTGGTTCCTGTCAGAGACGGCACACGGATTTTAAAGGATGCCATCAACGAAGCCTTCAGAGACTGGGTCACCCACATGGATACCACCCACTATGTACTGGGCACAGCATGCGGTCCCCACCCCTTTCCGGAAATGGTCAGTTTTTTCCAGTCCATTATCGGCAAAGAGGCCAGAGAACAGATTCTGAACCAGGACAAAAAGCTGCCTGCCAGGGTGTACGCATGCGTCGGCGGCGGGTCCAATGCCCTGGGTCTCTTTTCCGGCTTTCTCAATGATCCTGTGGAACTTGTCGGTGTTGAAGCTGCAGGGGAGGGCCTGAGTACAGGAAAACATGCATCCAGGCTGTGCTCAACTGATGCCAGCAAGGGAATTGCCCAGGGATATAAGACCTATTTTCTTCAGAACAGTGACGGCCAGATGAACGAAACCCACTCCATTGCTGCCGGCCTTGACTATGTCGGGGTCTCCCCCATACTGGCAAAAATGCACGACCGGAAGGAAGCCCGGTTTGAAAGCGCCACCGACCAGGAGGTGATTGACGTCATGCAGATCACCATGAAAAAAGAGGGCATCATCCCGGCCCTGGAATCTGCCCATGCCTTTGCCAGGGCATTCAAAGAGGTACAGACCCTTTCAAAGGACGATAGTATCATCATCAATCAGTCCGGCCGGGGAGACAAGGATATTTTCACCATTGCAGACGCATTTGGTGATCCGGAATGGAAAAATTTTATCAGGCAGAAGGCAGAAGAATACAATGGTTGAATCATATATAAGAACAAAACTTGAAAAAAAAGACATCCTCTTAATGACCCATATTGTCATGGGATACCCGTCATTTAAAGATTCCATGGCAATTGTCGAACAAATGGTGGAAGCAGGTGTGGATTTAATGGAGCTGCAGATTCCCTTTTCCGAACCCATAGCAGACGGCCCTGTGATCCTTACCGCCAACCAGAAGTCCCTGGAAAGAGGCGCCACCATCAAAAAATGCCTTGGATTTGCAGAAACAGCTGCCCGTCAGTTTGACATTCCCTTTCTTTTCATGGGATACGCCAATATTCTGTTTAAATACGGCATTGAAAAATTTGCTGAAAAAATGGCGGATATCAATATCAAAGGCGCCATCATACCCGACCTTCCGCCGGAAGAGGGAATGGAATACATCACCGCCATGAAGCAGCACCGGCTCTGCCCGGTTCATATTTTTTCACCGGCCACCAGTGAAAGCCGGATGACATACCTGGCAGACCACTCTGACGGATTTATCTATTGTGTGGCCAGAAAAGGGGTCACAGGAAAAACCACAGATTTTTCCCGGGATCTTGGAGACCATCTGAAAAAATGCCGCAATGCCACCCATCTGCCCATTGCTGTCGGCTTTGGGGTAAAGGAAAAAAAGGATATTGACTATTTAAAAGGCAGGGCAGATATTGCTGTTATCGGTTCCCAGACCATAAGAATTGTTGATGAAAAAGGGGTTCAGGCGGCCGGAGAATTTCTGAAAACCCTTCAATAAGAGATCTGGAAAAAAATAATATACGTATATTGCGCTGAATTTTTGTCGGCCTTAAAGGCACGGCAATGGGGGCATAGGGTAACGGATTTTCATACCCTGAAAATCAGGCAGGCTCTTTAGATTAGATATCAGCCGGAGGGAAAAAACAGCACCTCAGCCATTTGAACAACGAATTGTCCCCGAGCAGCTCCCGCTCCTTCTGGTCCAGAAGCATATTGATGCTTTCATGATCGGAAAACCGGTCTTTTCGGGTGATTATCTTTTTTTCCGGATCAAGGGATTTAACAATTCCAGCAGGATTGCCGGCAGCAATACAATCTGCAGAAATATCAGAGGTCACAACCGCCCCTGCACCAATGATGCTGTTTCTACCGATGGTCACATTCTTGCAGATAATGGCACTGTCCCCGACCCAGACGTTTTCTTCCAGCCTGACCGGGGATACATCCTGCTGGGGCAGGCTTCTGTCATAAATACCGTGCCAGTCAGAATCGGTAATATACACATTGCTGGCCAGCATGCAGTTGTCAGCAATGGAAATCTCACTGGCCGCGCTGATCCTTACCCCGGGGGATATCAGCACATGGTCGCCGATCTCTATGCCCCTGATATCCTTTTTCTCAGACCAGACCGTCAGCCGGGTCTTTTTATCTGAAGATCCCAGAAGGGTGATATTGCTGCCGATCCTCACCGGGGCACCAAACACTTCAATATGCCAGGGTTTAACAATAAAGGGATTTTCTCCCAGAGAATCCAGGTGGGGCGCCAAAAAATGATACAGGTAGAACCGCTGAAATCCAAACCAGAGTTTTTTAATATAATAGGGACGATGATCCTTTCTCATTGGCGTTTTACCCTTTGAACCGGAATCCGTCCCAGGCATCATGGCAGAACATCCGTGAGGCCGGGGTAAGCCCGTACAGAATGTCCGCAGCCATCAGGGCAACCCCGTTGGTCCAGGAAATTTTCTCTTCAGGCCATATCACCATATCCGGAAAGGTGTAACCGCACCAGAATGTCCCATCCTCATAGACCCGCTCCTGAATCCAGGAAAACACAATTCCGGCAAGCTTGACATTGCCCATGGCCGCCAGGCTGAGAACAAGCTCACTGGTTTCAGCAATGGTTATCCACGGACGGTCCGACACACACCTTACCCCCTGGCCCTCAACCACATATTTTTTCCAGTACTTTTCAATTCTCCTGGCAGATGCCTCGTATCCCAGAGCTCCGCAGAGCACCGGGTAAAACCAGTACATGGAAAACCTGGATTTGCTGATATTATAGATATGAAGACTGTTCTTTAAGGAAGCGCCCAGTTTTTCAAAGGCCGTTTCCCAGGAAGTCTGCTCTCTGCCGAGAAGGGCGGCAACGGCATTGGCACATTTCAGACTGACGTATATGGAGCTGCAGCCGGTCAGCAGGGCCATGTGATCCACCTGGCCATGGGGGCTTTTTGCCCAGAAAATGTCTCCCCGGTCGGTCTGAAGACTGATACTGAAATCAACGGCCTGTTTCACACAGGGCCACATGGCTTCAAGAAAGTGCCGGTCCTGATGTATAAGCCAGGTGTGAAAGACCCCCGCGGCAATATAGGCAGACATATTGGTCTCTCTTGTTTTGTCCAGGGGGTTGCCGTCCATATACGAGGAAAACCAGGACCCGTCATTGTTCTGATGTTTGACCATCCATTGAAAAGCAGCCAGGGCTTCTTTGTGACACCCGCCGATATTCAACCCCATGGCAGCTTCCACAAGATCCCAGGGATCGGTTTTCCCCCCTTCGTGCCATGGAATTTCTCCGGAAGGCCGCTGTAGACGCGCAACAAAAGAGGCCACTGAGTCTATATTCAGAATATTGGCGGACCGGGCCTTGAAATTTTTCAGATTCATTGAATTCTTCCCAGATCAAAATATATATCTTGAATACCATAAATATCCATACGTATCAGAACCCGTCATGAATGGCAAGGGCAATTCCATTGCCCGCAACGGTGCAGAACAGCCCGCGGCTGATACTTCATGAATGTTCATTCATATTATGGGGTTTCCAGCATAAGATAGAAAAACAACAGCCTTCAAAAAACCAACTATCTTATAACCTTTTGAAATTGATAAGCAATAATATTTATATAAAAAAGAGATTTTCTAAAAAAAAGCCTTGACATCCACTTAAAAACTCTGTTAATCAGAAATGAATATTCATTCATAGTATATCAAATGAATCATAATCTATATTCAGGAGGAAGTCATGAGTAGAAAAATCAGAAAGGCTGCAGTAATCGGGTCTGGAATCATGGGGGGCGGCATAGCGGCTCCCCTTGCCGGTGCTGGAGTTAAGGTACTGCTTTTGGACATTGTTCCCTTTGACCTAAAGGATGAAGAAAAAAAGGCTACCGCCATAAGGCGGGACAACCTGTAAATTCAATTAGTTAGCAAATCCTTAATTTTTGCTTGATTGTGGTATTGCCATGGAGCCAAAATGGCGGGAATTGTCCCGCTTTAAGTTGGTAGCCTGTGAGGGGTCAGGCCTGACCCCCCGTTGTTCCTGCAATCAGGACATATGGTCGAAGTTAGAACTAAGCCCCATATTCCACAATAGAGGAGAGCTTGAAAATGATGACAAACAGACATTTACAGAAAAAGAGTGTCATTCTATTGTTTTTAACCGCCCTTATTTTTAACTGGGCTGGAATGACGACTTTAAGGTGCAGTGCTTTTTGCACGTCACCTTCCCTGGTTTATGAGAACCAGTTTAATCTTTCCGGTGCTGACCAGATTGCCGGTGTTGTTGACAACAGGTATCTTCCGGTTTTTTCAGACGGTAAATATG
>JAYEJJ010000314.1:0-7590 GCA_034660495.1 Thermodesulfobacteriota bacterium
AAATTCCCTGAAAAATAAGGCGACACACAAATCATAATAAAAGTCAAGAAGTATTTTTCGAAAACTCAAGTATATATAGAAAATGATTATGCATTCAAAATTAGCTGAGGTCAGGAGTTCTGAAATTGGTAAGTTCAGGAGACAGGCTTATATTTTTCTTTTATAACGTCCATGCCTTGACAGGCACAACAAATCATGAAAGCTGTTAGCTGAGTACTTATGGCTGACGGCTGATGGCTTTCATATAAAATACTTGATACAGGCTGGTTTTTATGAGTCCCCCTGAGTTTAATGATACCGAATACCTGGAACACTTCGGGCTGACCACTGACCCTTTTTTTTCCAGCCAGGTTGATTTTCAGTTTTTTGACAATTTCAACCTGGACCCTGACCAGCCAATGAGCGCTGATCAGGTCAAGGTTTATATTCAGTTTGTATTGAATGCTGCCGGGGCTGATCACCGGATCGTCATTGAAAAACAGGCACAGGAAGAATTGTACGGTTTGACACGGGGCCGGGTGGACCAGATTAACACCACGATGGATCAGGCCCTTCGCCGGGCATTTTCAGACCGCACCTGTCTGATCACATCCAGGCATCTTTTAGACCGGTTTATCCCTGCCCCCCTGGGAAAGCTTAAGGCTAAACACCCAGCCCCCGGGAAGGATCTCAGGATTTTGGTTGCGGCGATCCTGTGCGTCGGACTTGCCGGCACAGCCTGGATTTACTGGAAGAACAGGCCTGAACCGGAAAGGATTGTGACCAAAAAAATCCATCTGCCCGATGCCTTTTCCCAGCCTGAGACGCTGCCGTCTGCTGACGGCCCTGGCAGTGACCTGGCCAGATATGAGCCTGTTGTTAAATTTCTGGCCGCATATGACCTGATGGTTTATGAAAAGGCGCTTTCCAAAGCCATCTTGACTGAAAATTATCAGGCTATGACCCAAAAGATATTTGAGGAAACCGGTAAGATGCTCATTTGTCTGACCTCGTTACCCGAAGCGGTCAAACAGGAATATCCCATCCTGGAAACCCTTTCGCTGGATCCCTTTCAAAACAATTTTTTACTTTTCTGGCAGCCCGGGTTCCTGATACCCGAGTACAAAGAGGGGATCAGAGGAGAGGGCATCCGAAAACTCCAGGTCATGCTGAAGAACGTCGGTTTATACCATGGCGGGACCAGCGGTGTGGCAGACATTGAACTGACCCGGGCTTTAATCAGGTTCCAGCGCCATTATTTTCTGGAACAGACCGGCACCCCGGACCCTGCTGCCCTGTTCCTGCTGACGGTTCTGTTCCGGTATCGCTGATTTTGAGCCGATTTAATGTTAATTGCAGTTATAGTTGAATATTCGGGTCTCTGAATTAAGATAAACAGCCCATTTAGTCAAAAAATGGGGAAGAATTCAAGAGATGAACCTGATACTCGATCATCAAGTTTTTTGAATACCGCCGCCCCTGCCATAAAAACTTGATAACCGAGTGATAACGGCCTGACGGCAGAACAGGGAGTTTAGAATGGCAGCTGCAGAAAATATTGAAAGTATGAGAATCTGGAGAACACTGATTTTTCTGACATCGTTAAATTTTCTGTTTAACACGATTCCCGGGTTACGTATTGAGCTGACCCTTTTTTCAGGGTATTTTCTATTTTTTTTATGGCTGGGTCTTGTGTGTTTTTCAGGTTACGGTTTTTTTATACGACCCCCTTGTCAACGCATTGACGTTGGCGGTGTTTCATACCTGGTTGTGGCCGGGTCGATGATCATGGGCCGGCCATGCCGGTTATACCATACCAAAAACGATGAAGTTCATTATCACGTACAGGAAATACTGGCCGCGTTTTCTGTATTTGTGATGTATTATTTTTTTTACATTTCGTTTCAATGGTTGGCAGCATTATGGTATTTTTTTCAAAGTGGGGCTGTCAATGTTTCAAAATTTGTTTTAGGGGCAGCAGGCAGTCCTCAGACCCTGGGGCAGAGTGCTGTGGGCATGCAGATTTCAATGATATCGCTGTGCTGTTTTGCAGCCCTTTTTATCATGGCGGAAAAGGGGCGCAGGTATATTCCTGGTGCTGTTCTTTCAGTTATTGCAGCCACCCTGGTCTGGCTGTTTCTTTTAAGTCCTTTAACCGATCTTGTGGTATGGTTCAACACTGGTGCTGATCCTGATGCCTTTGATTTCCAGGGGGTGCTCCTGGTGTTTAATTTAATTGTTGTTTTTCTTTTTTCCCGGAAAATTCAGCTTCATCAATATTCACCGAAACCTGTTTTAAGCGTTGTTGTGTGTCTGGTTGTCCTTGTTCTGACAGTGCATGGGGTTGACACGGTTTGCAGATACGGGTGCTTTACTCAATATGACGGTTTAAATGCTAATAAAAGAGATCATGCCCCCTCCTGGGGGGTAAAACCCAAAAAAATCGTCTTCTGCAACAGAGGGGCGGACTGGTCCCGACCGTACTACGGGAAAAGATACGGTCAGCACAGCATGGGAATGTTCGGACTTCTCCCTGAATATCTTAAAATGCGGGGTGTTCCCTCAGAAATCAGCCGGCAGCCGCTGACCCCTGATCTCTTAAAGGAAACAGCTGTGCTGGTTGTGTTCAATCCGCGAATAGAATTTACCCGGGAGGAAAAAGAGACGGTCCATGACTTTGTTGAAACAGGGGGCGGCCTTCTGGTGGCAGGGGATCATACCGATGTGGCCGGGACAATGCAGCCAGTAAACAATCTGATTAAACCCTTTCACATGGCATTGAATTTTGATACAGCCCTGCCCCTAAATACCGGCTGGGATAACTCCCTTGATATCAGGCCCCATCCTGTGACGGCACATATAAAAAAGGATTATGATACTGCCATATGGGTGGGGGCTTCCCTTAATATCAGTTTGCCTGCTGTTCCTTTGATTATTGGAAAACCCGGGTGGGCAGACCATGGGAATTATAAAAACATAAAAAGGGCTTTTCTCGGGGATTATAAAAGGGACAGCAGTGAACTGCTGGGTGATGTTGTTCTTGCCGGAGCTGCAGAATCCGGCCGGGGCAGGGTGGTTGTATTTGGAGACACCTCGTCTTTTCAGAACGGGACACTTCCGGTGACCCATCCGTTTATAGACCATATCTTTAAATGGCTTATGCAGAAAAGAGATTTCAGATCACTGGCGTATAACAGCGAGACAACCGCATATCAACCTGCGATTATCGATACCTCCCATGCAGGGAAGTTTTCATCATATTCCCCTGAAAAAAACAGTTTGTGGGGACTTGAAAATAATCTGATGCGCAATCAATATATTCCCCTTCACATGGAGACGTTTTCAGAGAAACTGCTGTTTCAATCCTTTCTGCTGATCGTGATTGCGCCGACAAGGGAGTATACAGACAAAGAAATACAAACATTAAAAAATTTTATTCAAGGCGGCGGCGCTGTGATCTGGTCTGTGGGATGGGAGGATATGAATCCCTCCGGACAATTTTTAAAGACCTGGGACGTTGAGATTGATGCGGTGCCTCTGGGGCCGGGCAAAGAGATATCAGAGCTTGGCAGGGTGAGTTTTGTTGAGGCATGGCCGGCAGTATTTGATTCAAATAAAAAAACCTCTGTCCTGGCCACAAAATTCAAATACCCCGTGATTGTGGAAATCTGTATTAAAAAGGGAAAACTGATTTTAATCGGTGATTCCTCTTTTCTGCTGAGCCAAAATATGGAAACCTATAAAAAATATAATATGGACAATATCATTTTTTTTAGAAATTTGATGAACAGAATTAAAAGGAACTGATATGGGCGGGATCTGGATTCTGGTACTTGGTACTTCCTTTTGCTGGCTTTACCTGTTGCCGGCCTTTACACCGGTAAAGGTCAATTTTATAGTTCCTTTAGTTTTTCCTCTGCTTTTGGGCATGGCCGGAGGGGTGTTTCATTTCTGTCAAACCCAAAAAAAACAGTCTGGCACCAATGGCCAGATATCCTTGAATGATTTTACAGGTGCAGTGGGGACAACTTTTGTTTTTACCTTTTTTCTGCTCTTAATTCAGGGCATTGCAACCCCTCTTATTTATACTGTATTGTCAAGAATTCATGAAGTGAAGTGGTTAAATTACACGGTTTATCCTGTGGTGAATTTTTTTGGACTGAACACAAGCATCAGTGAAGGGGTGCTGTATATCCCCACCTTTAAATCGTTGCTGGCTTTTCCAGGTCTTCTGGAAAAATTGAATTTATATCTTGTTTTCTACATTTTCACCGGCGGGGGTCTGGTCATCCTGGTGATGGCGCCGTGTTTTAGAAATTTTGCAAAATTTCTGGGAATCATTATTTCCTATGCCTGGCTGAGGTATCTTTTTATGGTGTTTGTCTATGCCCAGACAGGCAGAACAGAAATTTACTGGAATCCGGAGATATCTGTGATCAGTTTTTTGCCCCTGGCCTTATTTTTGTTCTGGCTTGTGCCCATTGGGCATTCCTTTGTCTTCCCATGTTCTTTAAGGGCCTGTATGACCCTGTCTGGGAAACAGCACATAACAGCAGCAGCTCTTTTTTTTGTTTCTGTTTTCTGCCTGACCGGTGCGTGTCTGTTCCATGATCCCGGGGAAAAAAAACAGGGAAGGATACTGATCAATGAAAATCACAGCAACTGGGAATGGTCCACAAGACCATTTGACACCACCTGGTACGGCAGAAAGTCCACATATAACTACTTTTGCATGGCTGATTATTTCAACCATTACTATAAAGTGGACCACAATATGGACAAAGCGCTTTCATCAGATATATTGTCTGATTTTGATATCCTGATTATCAAAACACCTACAGAACCCTATACTTCAGAAGAGATAGAAAGTATTGTGGATTTTGTTGAAAAAGGCGGGGGGCTGTGGCTGGTCGGAGATCACACCAATGTTTTTGGAATGAGTTATTATATTAATTTTATCGCAAAAAAATTCAATCTTTTTTTTCATTACGACAGCACCTATGACCTTAAAACCGGCCGTTTGTCTGTTTATAAACCGCCCGGCATTCTGGCCCATCCCATTGTCAGGAATATGCCGCCTTTTTTATTTGCCACCTCATGCACCCTTGATGCACCGTTTACAGCTGAGGATGTGATGACGGGATACGGCCTGAGAACCAGGCTTCTGTCCTATTCCGGCCGGAGCTTTTTCCATCAGGAGCCCACAACCGATTATGAATTCGGTCTGTTTCTCCAGGCTGCTGCCGTTAAATACGGCAGAGGTCGGGTGGCAGCCTTTACAGACAGCACCTGTTTTTCCAATTTTTATATGTTTATTCCAGGCAAACCGGAACTGGCCCTGGGTACCATGGAATGGCTGAACCGGGAAAACAGATTTGGATATGTAAAGCTTATTTTAATACTTGTCTGTATCCTTTCAATCTTCCCTCTTATAATGATATACAGGAAAAGCGATCCCCCTGAACAAAACAAATTTATCTGCAAGGGGATATGTGTTTCCCTTTGTTCCCTGGGCGCAGGTCTTTTCCTTTTTACAGGGCTGAATCAATTAAACTTTCCGGCACCCAGGCCCCATACAGATTATAAGAGTATGGCCTTTGAAGCAGGTCATTCCAATATGGCCCTGCCGGTTAAAAAGCTTGTAGATAAAGAACCTAATAATTTTCATACGTTTTATGTGTGGACCCAGAGGTTGAAATATTTTCCAGAAATTACAGAACACCTTGAAGATGCTGTTAAAAATGATGTGGTTGTACTGACATATCCCCATAAAAATTTTTCCAGTCAGGAGGAACATCTCTTAAGGCAATATGTTCAAAAGGGCGGGAAACTGCTGGTACTTGATGATTTGGAAAACACCCATTCAACATCCAGCCAGATTTTGAAATCCTTTGACATGGAGATTGTCTTTGATGAATCCGGTCAGTTGGATCACCAGAAAAAGCAGACATTTCATGATATTTATTATGCAGATACTGGAAGGAAACTGTTTACAGCGAAAAATACAGGTTTTGTAAAAGGCGGACAGACCATTTTAGGGACAAAAAACAACAAAGCCTGTTTTGCCGTTAAAAAAATCGGAAAGGGCGGTATCGGTGTGATGTCCAACGCTTGTGTTTTTACAAACAAATTCATGGGCGGAACCCAGATTGTGCCCGATAAAAGGCAGAAACAAATATACATGACTGAATTTTTAATCATTAAAACCATGGAAGGCCTGAACCAGTAGTCCCCCATCCAGCCACGCCCGGCATCAAACCTGACACTTGATCATCAGGTTTTTTTGAACAGCCCCGCACCCAAAGAAGCTCCTCTGTTAAAACGAGAACGTCTTAGGGCTTTTTGCCCTGATTTATCACCCAGCCGAAAAATAAAAATTTTGTCTTTTACATCTTGGTTTGATGAGTTAAGTGGGACTTGGTTTACAAAACTGAAACGATGGATCTTTGCTGGATTCTCTTTATCGGATATTTCAAACTCAGTGGTCCGTCCCTCGTTCCTGGCCATTTGGACTTGCTTAAAAAGAAAAGTATGATCATTTTCTTTGGCACCCAAGATGTAGTGGAGATTATATTTCTGAGCCTCCTTGATATGAGGAGCATTTGAACTCAGTCCATCTTCAGTGATAATCAGTGGTAAATGGGGATGATCTTTTCTGAGTTTCTCGAAGAATCGTTTGGCGGCATTCCGTTCACAATCGTTTTTAGTATCACCGTCCTGTTTAACTATCAATTCCGGTGTTAAAGGAATCACCTCTTTGAAATCGGGATGAACAATTGATGCCCCTAACATTTGCATGTGATAAGTGGTTTCCCCGGTTTTTTTATTTACTTTCTTCAAACAAATGTCAGAGGAAAGTTTTTTTGAGGAAAAAAAGCCGGTTCCATCCAGACTCAATAAATAACATCCTTAAAAAAATTTCATCTGTTCAAGGGCGTTACCTCTCTGCAGTTGCCGAATAGTCCCTTTAAAGGCGCCTCTAAGCCCATTTATCATTACCTCATCGAGGATTGTCCGCATCTGCGTATCAGAAGGAATTTTATCCAGACGAAAAATGGATTTTAGGTTTTTTCAGTACCTCTTCTTTCATCAAAAGCTAGCAATGAAGGATCTTTTAGTGAAAACATGGCAAAAGCAGACATCAGAGCGTCGGCCATTGAAATTTTAACATCGCCTTGACGGAAATCGGATACTTTTGAAAAATCATCATGAAGTTCTTTGAATAATGCATCTGCATTAAGATGCTTGCGCAATTTAATTTTAGAAGAGGAACTATTCTTTTTTTTAACTTGGGGCATGGCTTTTCTCCTTTTGAATAAATTCAGAACTCCTGACATCAGCTAATTTTGAATGCATAATCATTTTCTATATATAGTATTTTTGGCATCCTTCATATGACCTCAAAAGTACTTTACAGTCTTTTGGGGAAAGCCTCTACAAATGAGGAATGATCAAAAAAAGTGTAAAGTACTTTTGAAGGATGCCGTATTTTTTTTTAAAAACAAAGACAATAAGCACAATATATGGTATTTGTCTGGTTTTTTTATGCATTTAAAATTACGATCCTAAATTTGAATATTTTCAGTTAAAACAATATATTAGGTTTGTGGT
>JAYEJJ010000315.1:0-7570 GCA_034660495.1 Thermodesulfobacteriota bacterium
GTGGGTCGTTTGACGGTATGTCTATCCTTCCCAATCACGCAACACTCGATACGGGTGGTTGGCTAAACCTTGCCCGACAGGGACTTTCACCCTGCAAGAAGCACCAAGCTTTTCTTGGCGCACTAGCGCCTGAAACTATAAGCGAGTGGGAGAGTATTTATCTACGATTTCTATACTATATACAATTTTTGTCTGTTTATCCGTCATGCAACCTCCTGCCATTCATACCGATGGTGAAGACCGCCAAGACGCGGAAACTCAGCCATATTGGCGTTGTCCGGCTTTTCCCGCACTGATCTGCCTACTGGTGTTTCTTTGGCAAGCCTGAGATGAGTTCTATCCTGATGGTAATACGCAAGATATTCAGTCAAAATGCGCTTTAAATGGACTTCATTCAAAACAATCATGGAATTTAGACAATCACGGCGTATGCTGCCTATCAGTCTTTCAACATAGGATTCTGCGGAGGACTATAATATGGACTATAATATAGGATCAAAGATTTGTCAATGATTTCAAGCAGGACGCAGTGCTGACGCATGAAAAAAATCATTGTTTTTTGCATTAATTTGTCGCAAAATGCCTCTTTACAAAAAAACGCCCTTTTGATAATGTAGCTTTGGTTTAAAGTGCTATATACAAAAAACATCTAAATTGCTTGATTTTTGCGTCAAAACAGCCAAAATTGGACTGATTTGATAGGGAAAAATAGCCTCCCAAAAAGACTATTGCGACAAATAAAATTCTATCAGTTCGAAAACAACCATAAAATCAATATATTATACGGATGTACATCTACAATTACAGGATTTTTGACAATCGCTATCTGCCGGTTACAAGCCTTGCGATCCTGGCCGATGAAAACGATTCCTGGCGGCCGGAAAGTTACAGCATGGAGCAGTGGGGCTGTAAAATCAACTTTACATTCCCCATGATAAAACTCAATGACTACAACGAAAGCATAGAAGATCTGCTCAGGGAGACAAACCCCTTTGCCATAATAACGGCGGCGCATTTAAAAACAAAGGCCACAAAAGGAGATACTCAGACAAGATACTCATGGAGATGGAAAATCACCACAGCTCTCTATGAAAGAGGATTTTCCAAACAGGACATACTGAACATATACAGGCTGATTGACTGGCTTATGATGCTGCCTGAAGACTTAACAAAACGGTTCACTGAAGACCTTATCAGGTATGAGGAGGAGAAAAAGATGCCACATGTAATGAGTGCAGAAAGGATTGGTATAGAGAAGGGCATGCTCAGCGAGGCAAGAGAGATGGTTTTAGAAGCCCTGGATGCAAGATTTAGCAAAGACGTTACAGAAGATGTTTATAAAAAAGTACAGGCCTTAAACAACAGAATTCTGCTGAAAAAACTGCTACGATCCGCTGCTCAAAGCGAGAACATTGAAAGCTTCAAAAAATTTCTCCAGGAGATTCCCTCGGATCAGCCGGAGGAATAACCGCATCCCGAAATGCGGATTTGACATTTCATACATTTTGGGATATTGCTCCCTATCTTAAACACAAACCAAGGAGGGAGCATTTTGGAAATCGACCCCGTACTATTATTGACGGCATTTGCAGGCGGTTATCTTGTCTCCCGCTTCCAGTGCCGTCATCACCTGCTGATCAACCTGGCCCTGCGCACCGAACTCATGGGCATGCGCCGCAATGTGTATTGTGACCAATCCGATAAAACCAGCAAAGTCCCTCCATACATACGAAAACTATCCAGGCGGCTTCCCCGAATGCGTTGGTGGGGAAAGGCTTTCCTGGGATTTTTGAAAAGATTCTGCCGGCATCCTTCAAAAGTACTTTACACTTTTTTGGAGCATTTCCAATTTCAGAACTCCTGACATCAGCTAATTTTGAATGCATAATCATTTTCTATATATAGTATTTTTTTTAAAAACAAAGACAATAAGCACAATATATGGTATTTGTCTGGTTTTTTTATGCATTTAAAATTACGATCCTAAATTTGAATATTTTCAGTTAAAACAATATATTAGGTTTGTGGTGTCAGGAGCTCTGAATTTATAGAGGTCTCTTTGCAAACAAAAGACTGTAAAGTACTTTTGGGCTCATATGAAGGATGACAAAATTTCCATCCATAAAAAAACGGTTCAGGCCATACTCAAGAATAATGGGTATCCGCCTAATCCCCCAGGCAAAATACATCCTCCCAAGCAGGAACCAGCCTGGAGGGCGCTGATCAACAACCAGTTTATTGCCGCCATAGACTTTAAAAACATTATTGACCTTTGGGGAAATCAGGTATTTATTCTGAACATCATCCACCACGGGCGAAGGCACTTATTTCGCTCAACAGCCACGTACCACCCGACCGCCCTCTGGTTGTCACAACAGATCCGAGAGGCTTTTCCGTACGACACTGCACCTGAAACAATAGTGATGGACAGGGATTCGCTTTTTCTTCCCCTGGTCAAACAGACTTTACCCAACATGGGCATTAAGGTCAGGCGAATCGACTACAAATGCCCATGGCAAAACGGCGTGGTAGAACTGTTCAATCTGACGTTGCAGGCCGAGCTGCTGTCGCTCATTACAGCGGTCAATCTGACCCGCATCAACAAGCTACTCCGGCAATACAGGGAATACTATAACACAGTCAGACCCCATATGACCAATGACGACTATCCACCGGATGCACCGGAGAACATGCCGGTTATTACTCCTTTCCCGGAAAGAAAACTTGAAAACGTCAAGTCCGTTTCCTGGGTAGGTGGATTTCATCACAGCTATTACTGGGCGGCCTGACCGGCCTGACCGGTCCGGCTAAGAAACCTAAGCCAATTCAAACGGCTATCATTGCATACTGGCAAGCGGATAGTATGGCCGGATTCGTATGTTCATAATCGTTGTCGGTTTTGCTAAATTCCTCCCTTTTTTCCTGATTTTTATATTCTGTTGGTGATCTATTCAAAAAACCTGGTATATTTGGTGGAAATTAGGGTTGATTGAAATGGTTATCAGGGCCTAACTTTTAGTTGAAAATATAGAATTTGAGTTTTTTCCCAGGACATTATAAATATTCATGCGTCAGCACAGTTATTTTTTCTATTAACTTATGGCAAACATTGCCATAATATATAATCTGTAATTTTACATACAGACAGAGAGGAGAATGTCATGGCAACTATGAATATTTCGTTACCAGACCAGATGAAAAAATGGGTGGAGGAATGCGTTCAAAATGGACCATATTCCAATTCATCAGATTATGTGCGGGATCTTATCAGACAGGACCATATGAAATTAAAGCAATTAAGGCAGGCCTTGATCGAAGGAGAAAACTCGGGGCCTGCAACAGGGTTAGACATTGATGCCTTCATTGCAGACAAAAAGAAGTCACTTTCATTATGAGCCAGGTTCTTCTATCCCCACGGGCCAAGTCGGACCTGAGCTATATCTGGAATTACACCCTAACCGAATGGGGAAGTAAACAGGCAGAAAAATACGTGCGTGAGATATGGGCTGCAATGCAAGCACAAGTTAAAGATTCATCGACTTCTACCGATATCAGTGATGTGAGAAAAGGGTATCGCAAAACAAGATCGGGCTCTCATGTAATTTTTTTCAGATCAACAGGTAATAATAACATTGATGTCGTTCGAATACTGCATCAACGGATGGATTTTGAAAGACATATTTAACAATATTGCCAGTAGCTTGGTGTCATTCTGACCCCTTTTATGCCAGTAGCTTGGTGTCATTCTGACCCCTTCTTATATATACGGGGGACTTTCACCCTTACTCTTTGCCGGCTTTTACCGGCGCTTTCGATCTGACCCCACCCTTCTATTTTAATTTTACTCTGACCCCAATTACGTCAATTACGTCAACAAAACCGGGCTGAAAGTACCGCCCGGCAACAGCCCTGCCCTTGCATCCGCCATAGATGGCCTGCTCCAGTGCTCCAGAACCCGAAATTATCAGAAAAACTCGGCAGAAACGCAAATCAGCGGTTCAGGGAAAAATTTCAATCCAGAATCACCGCAGAAAAAATCAAAGCCCTTTATACCAAAACAACCGGGTAAACCTGCAAAATGCAGGAACACAATAATAGGTATAGTGTCCCCCTATTTACCGAAAACAGGTTGATTCTTTTATTTGAAATAGATATACAATATTTATGATTAAAATAAAAATATTATGCTTGACTGTGCTGCTTAAGCTTTAAATCTGAAAATTTCAGACTTGGGCTCGGAGAGGAAAGGGTTTCAGACATCTCTGCGCTCAAAGATGAAATCCAGCCAGGAAGCATTAAACAAAAGAATTGATGATTTAAACATTGAAGATAAGATATTTTGTAATTAAACTGATAAGTTGGAGGACATTATGAAACGTTATAAAATTTATATGGTTTCCCTGTTTTTAACTCTCATTTGCACATGCATGGCTTTTGGGAACTATGAATCTACATATGAAAATATCCAGTGGGGCAACAGAGGTGGAGATACCTATTATTGCATAGATATTTGTGATAAAAACTGGAATGTTTATGAAGGACTGAGAGCTGTTGCCTGTGGTGAAGACTTACATAATTGGTCGCCAAAACATTTTGTAACGGTAGATTTGGGTGTGGAAGATTTACCATCAGGGTTTACATTCAACTGGATTATCTGGTCTTCTTCTGGATACGGTGGAGAAGGGTTTCAGGGACAAGTTGTGGTTGGAGATTCTGTAACCCCAGTTTGCAAGTCTTTACCTTATCTATCCACATATGAAAAGATTCAATGGGGATGCAGAGGCAATGATACATTTTATTGTATAGATATATTTGATAAAAACTGGCGTATGCTTTATCAGGCTGTAAAGTGTGAAGAAGGATTACACAGCTATTCACCCCAGTACCTTGATCTTTCATCAGGAGATTATTATTGGAAAGTGTGGTCTTACAGCGGTTATGGCGAAAACAACTTCTGGGGTGAATTTTCTGTTGCTCCAGAAGTCCCTGAAACAAAATCTGAAAATTTTATCGGAACCTGGATTATCACTATTGTTGGTTTTTCAAAGTCTCAATACTATTCAAAGGTCGAATTTTCAGCAAATGGCTATTTAACATATAAAGATTATATTTCTGGCAATTTAGAAAAAAGTGGTACTGGAAACTGGAGCTATGATGAAAACACAGGACATCTCAAAGGATATGCTGACGGGGATTGGGCTTCTGGAGTCTTATCCGGTACTGAAAATAATTTTTCTGCATCTGGAGAATTTGGTGGAATGCCGGTTATTTATAATTTTCAACGACAATAAACCCTGACAAATAAGGATAGATCGTGTAAGGCATCAGCCGAACCACGATCTTATCCAGTTGTCAGACGCGCTCGGCTCGGCTTACATTTTATCTCCCTCATCCCTCAGCCGGTAAACAGGTCTAATCCAAATGCATCACCCAATATCACCCAGTTGATCCTGCCAGTACTCATTGCCTTCACCTTCGGATGCGCGGTTGAAAATTGCCACATAAAGTTGTGAGACCTGCTCTTGCGTTAAAGCCATGTTAAATTTCCTTTTCTTTTTTGATTAACAATATCTTAAAAAATTATTGTTCAACATTACCGAAGTAGAGGAGGAGGCAGGCTTTGTCCTGTGACTTATACGCCCTCCCCCCGTTTTTCAATGACACTGCACCCAGTTTTCAATTATTATAAAACCAATAATATCACTCCTGTTAGATCCATTTGCATTAATTTACTGAAACAAATAATATATTAACCAATTTTTAAAATCAACACCTGTCTAATCTCTGCCGATGTTAAAACCAATTAATCGCCAAAAAAAATAATACCATGCTGTTGTCTGTTTTGTAAAGGGCTGGATTTTTTTTTAAAAAAAGGCTCCATGTATTAAAATCAGCAGAACAAACCCGCCAAAGACAAGATGTTGAAAGGATATTCCCATTAAATCAGTTGTTCTGCTGCCTGGCCTTTTTTATTGCCTCAAGAAAGGGGTTTGTCTGGGGACCACTGCTGCTGGCAGCTGACCCTGTGGATTCGTTTTGAGCATCCTGCTGAAGGGCTTTCATAAAAGGAATTCCAGGGACCTGGGGTGGGGTGTATGAGTTGCTGTATTTACTATTTTCCTGTTTCCGGATATTTTTTGGCGCATCAGTACTGCCGCCCTGATCTGTTTTAGCTATACCTTTCTTTTGACCTGTTTCTGTATTATACCCGCCTGCATCAGCTAAAACAGCCCCCCCATCATCGTCAGAGCCACTATCGACTGCAGGATCAGGGACAGGAACAGGAATTGTCTCTGGCGCCGGCCTGTCAGCCCGATTTTTGTACAGATTCAATTTTACTGTTTCCCCTTTGCCCTTTAAAACAATATAATTGCGGCCTATTTCATCTATGATCATATCCATGATGGGTTCACCCTGTTCAAAAACAGATTTTTGATCATCTTTTCCAGCTCTTTTATCTTTAATAAGAACCTTTCTGGTATCTGACGAAAAAATAATCCCGGTAAACTCCAGCTGGTTTTCAACCTGCCTGAGCACCCTTGACAGATCACGATCATCAGTTTTTTTGCCTGTTTGCTGAAGGTCCTCACTCTCAGGCTCCGGTGCAAATATATGTTTTTTAACCATAGGGGCTTCCATGGCCACTGCCCATGCTGCAAAATTAAATAAAACCAAAAGTGTTAGACCAAACCTTTTCATTGTTTCCTCTTTTTTACATTTTTTTCTGTACACAGTGGATACAGGAGAGAGGTTTTAGTTGTTCGGTTTTTAGCATAAAAATTATTAAGGGGCTCACTGGCTCACTTGGACAAGGCACCATACAACAAAGTGATTTTTTCTACCATTTTAGAAAAAAAGTGAAGACTGATTTGAATAAATATTCAGGAGTTCAGTTTCAGGTCAGAACCGGTACACGTTTTCCGTGGAATTCAGGGGCAGGCAATCAGTCATAAAGGGCTGTGCGCCCCTGAAAGCGGGATCCATGAATTACTAATTATTTTTGGATGAATCTTCCTGGGCCTTACGGGCCTCTTCAATTTTTTCCTGGAGTTGCTTGCCTGCCGCCTGGAACCCCCCTGAAACCTGTCCAAATGCCACCGCAGGGATGAGCAGTTCGCCGGTAACCTGGTCCTGGCCATCAGCCCCCGTTGCCATACATTGTAAACGTATCATGCCGTTTTTCAAAGACACCGCACCCAGTTTTTCAATCATTACAAAACTCATAATACTACTCCTGTTAAATCAAGTTAGGTTAAATTACTGAAACAAATGTGATTTATTAACCAAATTTCAAATCATCCGCTGTCTAATATCTGCCGATGCTGAATATTATTAATGGTTAGAAAAAAATATTTACCATGTGTGCTCTGTTTTGTAAAGGACTGGGATTTTTTTATACTTTTTAAGCTGTGAACAGTGCATTTCTTGCCATCCCTGAGGCTTCTGTAAAAAACAACAGCACAATGCGATTAAGGTTGACATCAAAGAGTAACCTTGCTATGCAGTTCTAAAGAGGCAGGCAGAAGTTATCGATTCAAGCGCTTCATTAGATTT
This sequence comes from Thermodesulfobacteriota bacterium, assembly GCA_034660495.1. GTDB lineage: Bacteria > Desulfobacterota > Desulfobacteria > Desulfobacterales > Desulfobacteraceae > DATFJZ01. The sequence goes on from JAYEJJ010000315.1 coordinate 7,555, forward strand.
GGATTTTGATATACAA
>JAYEJJ010000316.1:0-7547 GCA_034660495.1 Thermodesulfobacteriota bacterium
AGTACCTTGGGATGACTATATATTCCAATGTAACGTAGCCACCAATTTTTCTGTGGCTTAGGCTAATCAACCGGGCTTACAAGTTGCCTTGCAAGCCCCTGAGTCTTTAGCTCAGGGGTTGTTGACTCTAAAACAGACTGCTTGGGAAATTGCCAGGCCCTGTATTCAATCGAACGAGCGCTCAGTCAAACGCTCAAAGAAAAAAATTAGATTAAATAAAAAAAAATGTCAAGGTTTCAAACAGATAAAACTGGAAATATATGGATACAGATACAGAAAAGGCAAGTTAAAATTCTTGACACACCCATGTCAATACTGTAATTAAGCCTAACATTTCACAAAAATCAAAATATACAGAGAATAAAATGGGTAAGAAAACAGATATCAGATCAATAAGAAATATTGGGATAATGGCTCATATTGACGCGGGCAAAACCACTGTCACCGAGCGGATACTCTTTTACACGGGAAGATCCCACAAGATCGGCGAAGTCCATAACGGTGAAGCCGTAATGGACTGGATGGAGGACGAACAGAACCGGGGGATTACCATTACCTCTGCAGTCACCACCTGTCACTGGAATAAAAGTGAAGTTCATATCATTGACACCCCGGGCCATGTTGATTTTACCATAGAAGTTGAACGCGCCCTGCGGGTCCTTGACGGCGCCGTAGGGGTGTTCTGCGCTGTGGGCGGGGTTGAACCCCAGTCCGAAACGGTGTGGCGCCAGGCGGACCGGTACAGGGTACCGCGGATTGCGTTTGTCAATAAAATGGACAGAACCGGGGCAGACTATTTCAATACCATTGAAATGATAAAGAAAAGACTCAAGGCAACACCTCTGATCATGCAGCTTCCAGTGGGACAGGAAGAAAACTTTACAGGGGTGATCGATCTCCTTGAAATGAAGCAGATCACCTGGAAGGATGAAACCCTCGGGGCTGTGTATGAAATCGGTGACATCCATCCTGATTATACCGAACAAGCAGATCAGTACCGTGAAAAACTCATTGAAGCGGTTGCAGAAACCAACGATGACATCATGGAAAAATACCTTTCAGAAGCGTCCATATCATTGAGCGATATGAAAGCCGCCATACGAAAGGCCACCATTGGAAGGCAGCTTGTCCCTGTGCTTTGTGGGACAGCGCTGAAAAACAAGGGGGTCCAGCCCCTGCTCAACGCAATAGAATCTTTTCTGCCAAGTCCGGTGGATATCCCGCCTGTCCAGGGCGTCCGCCCTGACACCGAGGAACTGGTTGAATTCCCGGCAAAAGCATCTGCTCCCCTGGCCGCTCTGATTTTCAAGGTTTCCATGATTGAAGGCAGAAAGCTCTCCTTTGCAAGAATATACAGTGGTAAACTGATTGCCGGTACTGAAGTGTACACCCCTGCCCTGAACAAAAGGGAAAAATTGTCAAGAATTCTGAAAATGCATGCCAACAAGAGAGAACGAGTGAACGAGGCATCTGCCGGAGAAATTGTCGGCATTGTGGGGTTAAAGGATGCCACCACCGGCGATACCCTGTGCTCTGAAAAAGAACCAGTCCTCCTGGAAAAAATGGAATTTGACAAACCTGTGATCTCCATTGCTGTTGAACCGAAAACCCATGCAGATCAGGAAAATATCGAGGAAGTGCTTGAAAAATTCACCATTGAGGACCCTACCCTCACGGTCACCACAGACGAGGATACCGGCCAGACGATTCTCTCGGGCATGGGTGAACTCCACCTTGAAATTATTATTTCAAGGATGCTCAGGGAATTTAAAACCAACGTCAATGTGGGAAGCCCCCAGGTGGTTTACCGGGAAACCATGACATCATCGTCAGAAGCCTCGGCTGTGTTTGACAGAGAAATATCCGGAAAAACTCATTTTGCAGAGGTAAAACTGGCACTTGCCCCCCGTACCAGAGGAGATGGAATCCTTTTTACCAGCAAGGCAAGGGAAGATCTCTTTCCTGAAGAATATATCGCTGCCATTGAAAAAGGCGCCCGGGAAAGTCTGGAAAGCGGCAGCCTCAAGGGGTATCCTGTTGTGGATACAGAAATCATCCTCAAAGGCGGTTCCATGAGCGACAACAGCTCTGTTCTGGCCTTTTCTGTATGCGCTTCCATGGCCTGCAGAAATGCCATGGAAAACGGCCAGATGTCCCTTCTTGAACCGATCATGGATGTGGAGATCTTTGTTCCTGAAGCCAGTATGGGGGATGCCATTGCAGATCTCAACACCCGGGGCGGCAAGATTGAATCCATAACCGCCAAAGGGGATATTCAGATCATCAGAGCAACGGTCTCGCTTTCAAAGATGTTCGGTTATTCCACTGCAATACGGTCAGCCACCCAGGGAAGGGGCACATTTACCATGCAGTTTGCCCGTTTTGACAACACCTAGGAATCTGTACGGGGTTTAAAATTTTTCTTACATTTTTCTGAAAGCGCATCTGCCCTGGCTTTTTTTTCAGGGTCATCCAGTTGTTTAAGGCTTTGCTGCAGATGGAAGCAGCAGTTTCTCATTTCATTGATTTCATTGTAGTAAAGCGCCAGATAGAAATGACAGGTCCCCTGGTCCCCTTTTTCCCCTGAAATTTTTGCCAGATGATAATATGCCCTGGGAAAGAGGAGGTCATCACCAGCAATCAGGCGTGAAAAATTCTTTTCAGCTTCCCCGGCAATTCCGGTTTCAAGCAGGGCAATCCCGCGGTAATAGGAAACAAAGGGAGCGAGTTCTGGTACGGTATCAAGGTCTTTAAAAATGGCCAGAGCTTTTTTGTATTCACCGCTCATGCATCTGATTCTGGCCTTTTCAAAACGGATCAAGGGGTCCATTGTCCTGGTGGCGGCAGCCTGGTCTAAATGGAAAAGGGCTTTGTCAAACCTTGATTTGCGAATCAACACCAGGGCCATGCCATAGTGAACCGCCCCATTGTCAGGCTCTTTTTTCAGCTGAGCGGCAAGCTTCTGCTCTGCCTCATCCCTGTTGCCGTACAACCCGGTCAATCTGTATTTAATGACTTCAAAACGAAAGGGATCAATAAGGGGCTTTTCTTTTTTTTCCCTGTAATGGTCTTCCATCCAGCGCTGGATAAAAACAATCCTGTCTTTGGTGCCGGGGTGGGTTTTTAAATATCCCGGAATGGCATCTGTGCCATAAAAATCATTGTCCCTGATCTTTTTAAGACCGGTTAGCAGCCCTTTTGGAGAAAAGGAGGCATCACAGGCAAATTTAAGCCCTTTCTGGTCCGCTTCTGTTTCGTTTTCCCTGCTAAAGGCCAGCATGGATGTCTGACCTGCTGCAGCTGAACTCATGATCACCCCCTGGGCCGCATCCCCGCCTCCGGCAACGCCCACCAGGATACCTGCCAGCAGGCCTGCAAGGGTCCCGAAATTCACAAACCTGGAACGGTCTATCATCTGGGACACATGACGGCAGACTGCATGACCCACCTCATGGGCCAGGATACCGGCAAGCTCATCAATATAATCAAGGGATGTGAACAATCCCCGGTTGATAAAAATATTGGCGCCTGGACCGGCAAAGGCATTAAACCGGTCTTCATCCACAATTCTGAAATTAAATTCAAAGGACTGGGGCGGCACATTGGCCACAATACATCTGCCTAAATCCTCAATAAACCCATTGGCCAGAGGATCTTTAATGACTGCCCCGGTTTTTTCAATACTTGCCACAAACTCTTTGGCCAGTTTTTTTTCCTCACTGACTGAAATACCGTAAACCGGACTTGAAAAGAGAATGACCGTCAGAAAAACGGCCCATATACGCTTAATTTTTCCTGTTAAGCATTTCATGTATTGCCCCTTTAAAATTTCAAGCTTTTTTATATGAAAGTCCATGTTACCGACGTGGCCTTTCATGATTAGTTGTGGGCAGAACGAGATGTAAAGTAATCTGCCCGTGGCAGTTATAGATGTCCTTGAATGACCTGATACATAAAGTTAATGCTCGCACGGTTAAGTTCCGCTGAAAGCATGAATAAAATCGGCATCAAGTCATGCTGGGACTACTATAGTCTGGGTTTATAAAAAAAATGCTTATCCTGCACAAAAGAAAAAACTCCCCAGAAAAGAAATCAATTCTGTAATATTTTTGCCAGCACGTACTTGAGAATCCCGCCGCTTCTGTAGTAGGCCAGCTCAACATCTGAGTCAAGCCTTGCCGTTACTTTAAAAACCAGGGTTTCTCCATTCTCCTTTAAGGCTTTGACTGTCAGTTCAGCAGACGGCTGTACCTGGTCCAGGCCCTGGATGTCAAAGATTTCAGTTCCCGTGATCCCCAGCTGCTCCCAGGTTTTTTCCGTTAACACCAGGGGAAGCACCCCCATGCCGAGAAGATTGCTTCTGTGAATTCTTTCAAAGGACTGAGCCATTACGGCCCGGACTCCCAGAAGCGCGGTTCCCTTGGCGGCCCAGTCCCGGGACGACCCGGTTCCGTATTCCTTTCCGCCCAGAACAACAAGGGGCACCTTTTCCCGTTTATAGTCCATGGCCGCCTGATAAACCGAATCCTTTCGGTTTTCAGAGAATTTCAGGGTAAAACTGCCTGGATCCGGTACAAGAAAATTTTTGATCCGGATATTGCCGAAGGTTCCCCGCATCATCACCTCGTGATTGCCGCGTCTTGACCCGTAGGAATTAAAATTCTCCTCAGAAACACCATGGTCTGCCAGGTATTTTCCTGCGGGATAGTCTGCCGGAATGGCGCCGGCTGGCGAGATATGATCCGTTGTCACGGAATCCCCGAGAAAAAGAAGCGCGCGGGCGCTTTTTAAATTCAAAGGATCTGATGCCTCAAGGGAGAAATCCTCAAAAAAGGGCGGTTTTCTGATATACTGGGAATCTTTGTCCCACACAAAGGTCTTGCTCTCTTCAACCTCAAGTTTCTGCCAGAACCTATCCCCCTGAAATATAGATGCATATTGATTTTTAAAAAACACGGACTTTACATGGCTTTGCATCAAAACTTCAATTTCCCTGTCATCGGGCCAGATATCCTTCATAAACACGGGATTATTCTGGTCATCACAGCCCAGCGGTTCTGTATCAAGGTCAATGTCCATGCGGCCGGCAAGGGCATAGACAATGACCAGCAGCGGCGACATTAAATAATTGGCCTTGACACTCTGGTGGACCCTGGCCTCAAAATTCCTGTTCCCTGACAGCACCGCTGCCACCTTGAGATCATTATCCTTAATGCGTTTTTCAATCTCAGGATCAAGGGGCCCGCTGTTTCCAATACAGGACATGCACCCAAATCCATCTATATGAAATCCAAGCTGCTCCAGAAAGGGCATAAGCCCTGCAGCCTCAAGATAATCCCCCACCACCCGTGAGCCCGGCGCAAGGGATGTTTTCACAAACCAGGGTACTTTAAGTCCTTTTTCAACTGCTTTTTTTGCCACAAGACCTGCTCCGGTCATAACAAAGGGATTTGAGGTGTTGGTACAGGAGGTCACAGAGGCAATCACAATACTGCCCGTGCCCAGTTCTTCTTTTTTCCGCCCGGTTTCAGGGGCAAATTCGTTTTGGAACACCTGTTTGACACGGGGCAGTTCCATACGGTCCTGGGGTCTGGCAGGCCCTGCAATACATGGCTTTATTTCTGACAGATCAATCGTAATCCGGGTTGAAAACGCAATATCATCACTGTTATCGTAAAAAAGCGCGCATGCCCGGCAGTAGCCTTCAACAATGGCAGCTGTTTTCTCCCTTGCTGTCAATTTAAGATAATCAAGGGTATTTTTATCTATGGGGAAAAAACCAATGGTTGAGCCGTATTCCGGGGCCATATTGGCGATGGTGGCACGGTCTGTCAAAGAAAGTTTCTTCATGCCCGGCCCGGTAAATTCCACAAATTTTTCCACGACATTGTGCTCCCTAAGCACCTGGGTAATGAAAAGAACAATATCCGTGGCTGTCACCCCCGAAGCCGGTTTGCCCGTTAAGCTCACACCCACCACCTCAGGCAGGTTCATAAAATAGGGCTGACCCAGCATGACCGCTTCCGCCTCAATGCCGCCAACGCCCCAGCCCAGAACCCCCAGACCATTAATCATGGTGGTATGGGAATCCGTTCCCACCAGCGTATCCGGATAGGCCAGACAGGTGTTTCCAGATTCCTCTCTTGTGATCACATCAGCCAGGTATTCAAGGTTGACCTGGTGACATATACCTGACCCCGGAGGAACCACCCTGAAATTTTTAAAACTCTTCTGCGCCCATTTCAACAGGGTGTAGCGTTCATGATTGCGCTGGTATTCCTTTTCCATATTTCTGGCAGCCGCATCTGTCTGCCCGTAAAAATCCACCTGTACAGAATGATCCACAACAAGATCCACAGGAACCAGGGGATTGATTTTTTCCGGATTTCCTCCGTGATCCAGGACCGCATCCCGCATGGCGGCCAGGTCAACCACGGCCGGCACCCCTGTGAAATCCTGCATCAATACACGGGACGGATGATAGGGAATCATAACCGGCGTTTTAACGTCTTTTTTTCCCCATTCCAGCACATGGATCACATCCTGTTCCAACACTGTTTTTCCATCCATATGCCGCAGCAGATTCTCAAGCAGTATGCGTATGGAAAACGGAAGTCGGCTGACCTTCTCCCCTTGTGTGTCTGTAAGTGCTGCAATGTTATAAACGCTATATTCCTGATCATCAATATTTAAAATCTGCCTGCAGTCCGGCAATGTCATGGGCTTCTCCTTATGAAAGCCTTCAGCCATCAGTACTCAGCTAACAGCTAAAAGCTAAAAGCTTTCATGCTTTGTTGTGTCCGCCAGGACATGTGGGTTTATAAGAAACTTGAAACAAGATACAAGAAACAAGACGCGGTACAATTCAAGTCTCATGGTTTGTTGTGATGCTGTGCATCATGTGGGTTATATGAAAAAAATTTTACAAAAATATGCCATACACTAAGAATAAGTGCAAGTATAATAAAAACGAGATTATCAGTCCATGGCTGTTGCATTTTATTGTCAGGCAATGTAATCTTGGGGCTTAATGATAACATCGGTCACCCTTGGGGTGGGGTCAACAATGGTCACCCTGGGGTGGGGTCAGGCTTCGGTTAATAAATAAAAATCGGGGAACCATGAAAACATTTTTAAAAGCCACCATAATTTTTATATTGTTTATTTTTCCTTTTTCTGCCCTGTCCCAGGATAATGATCCCCCTCCCCTCCATCCCTGTCCTGACTGGGTTCACCCGGGGTTGCGCAATAAATATCCAGGATATGACGCAAAAAAGAAAAAAAAACAGGACAGCCCTATGTGGAAATACTCCACCAACAGACCCGGCGGCAATATAAAGGGAGGGGGCACTGTTGAGTACAATGACTATCAGCCATTTTTCAACCCTGATCAAAAAAAATCCGATAACACGCGATGAACAAATTTTATAGAAAACCGGCAAGAAAACCCCTGAGTCTTTAGCTCAGGGGATGAATTGCCGGACTCGCTAACCCTGAGATTCAATATATTTCCTTACGGCATCAATGGAAGCATTTCCGATTGAGCA
>JAYEJJ010000317.1:0-7528 GCA_034660495.1 Thermodesulfobacteriota bacterium
GAATTATTACTCCGTTTACGTTTACGAGCACGAGCACGAGCACGTACAGGACGGGTCTTGGACCCGTATCCGGACTTTCAGTCCTTAATTTCAACCCACCGTCTTTAGACGGTGGTTGTTGAGTTTTTTGGGTTTACAGCGCTCTCATAAATTCCGGTTTGAGTTGAATGTTTCCGTTCAGCGCTTCTGTGATCAGGGAAAGGGTTTTTTTCTTGTCCCTGGGCAGCTGAGCCCGGATTGGAAGGTAGTTTGAAGCATGATTGGCGTGAAAAAGTCCAGAGGTAAGGTGGGTTGAGGCGATCATGATGCCAAGCTCCCTGAGCATCTCTTCCGGTGTAATCAGGGTAAATTTTTCTGATTTATAATCATTGTACAAGGGGGTCCCGGGAATGAGCATAAGGCTCAAGGCACCCACATATTCGGGATTTATGGCAGAAAGAACCCTGCCGGTTTCCTTTGCGTGGATATCAGAGCGTTCCCTTCCGGCAAGGCCGATAAGCACGGTGATGGATAATTTTATACCGGCGCTCCTGATTTTTTTTCCCATATCAATCATTTTTTGAGAATCTGCCCCTTTCCTGATATTTTTAAGGGTAGCATCATCACCGGTTTCAAGGCCCATATAGGCTATTTTTACGCCAAGTTCCCTTAGCTGACGAAGTTCTTCATCTGTTTTCATATTGATGCTTTTGGAATTGGCGTAAAGGCCAACCCGCTCCACCCAGGGCAGACGCTTTTTGATCTGTTTTAAAATCGGAACCAGTCTTTTCCGGGGAATGATAAGGGCATCCCCGTCACATATAAATACCCTGCTTTGATTTTTAAAGTATTTTGCAGCATATTCAATATCCTGGAAAATAATATCGTCTTTCTTAATGGTAAACCGCTCCCCTTTATATGTTCCGCAGAACGTACATTTATTATGGGAACAGCCAACGGTTACCTGAAGCAGAATACTGTCCGCTTCACTGGGGGGTCTGATTATGTTTCCTTCATAGTGCATAATTTGTAAGAAATCCTTTTTTTTTATATGTATTTACCTGAAAAACAATTAAAAATTAATATGGTGATACACATCACAGTCATTCTAATTTTTTATTCTCGCACAAAGCCTCAAAGACACGAAGGACCACAAAGTCGAATAAAAATCTTTGTGTCTTGATGTCTTTGTGCGAGTTTTTCAGCTAAAATGCCTCATATTGAAAATTCCTGTACACATCATAATAATTTTTAAAGGAAAAGCAAATTTCAGAAATTTTTAATTAAAATTATTTCACCGTAAATAAGTCCACAGAAAAAGTTAATATTCAATCGCAGTCTTAACCTTGACAATTTCAAATTTACACCAATTATATGGTAGTATGAAAGTCATTCCAAATATTTGGAATAACAGACTTTCATTTTTTTTATAACCGGCATGGCCGGCCCATTATCATTGACCCGGCCACAACGAAGAATGAAACGCCGCCAGCGGCAATGCTCTGACGAGTGTTTCATTTAAAAAACGGCTGCTGTCATCTGTCAGGATTTTAAACGGGTAAACAGGATAATTTTCCAGCGGCAGTGGTTTTCGATTGAATGTAAACGTTTATGAAACAGCGGGTTAAAAATATTTTGTTAAAAAACAGGAGTTATTATGAGTCAGGAAAAACAGACATGTGAGTTTAAAACCGAAGTTCAGCAGTTAATGCATCTTATTGTAAATTCTCTTTATTCCAATAAGGAAATTTTTATAAGGGAACTGATTTCAAATGCTTCCGATGCCATTGACAAGGCCAGATTTAAAGAACAGACGGATCCTGATCTTTTTCAGGGCGGAGAAGACTATCATATCAGGATTGGTACTGACCCTGAAAAAAAGATTTTTGAAATTTCCGACAATGGCATTGGAATGACCCTGGATGAGGTCAATGAAAATATCGGTACCATTGCCAAAAGCGGAACTTTTGCATTTCTTGAAGCTCTGGAAAAATCCAAAACAGAAAATACATTGTCCCCAGAATTGATAGGTCAGTTTGGTGTAGGCTTTTATTCTTCTTTTATTGCAGCAGACAGGGTTACCCTGGTTACAAGAGCAGCCGGTGAGGAAAAAGGGGTAAAATGGGAGTCTGATGGAAAAGGGTCCTACACCATTGAACCCTGTGAAAAAGAGAGCAGAGGAACAACCATTACCCTTGAACTCAAAGATACTGAAGAGGGGGATCAGAATTTTACAAATGAATATACCATCCGGCATATCATAAAAAAACATTCTGATTTTGTAACCTACCCGATTATCATGAATGTGGAAAAAACAGAACCTATTCCTGAAAATGAACAGATCAAGGACAGTGAAGGAAAGCCCATCGGGGAGACCACCAGAAAGGTAAGAAAAGATGAAACCCTGAACTCCATGAAGGCCATCTGGGCGAAGAATGCCGAAGATGTCACAGAAGAGGAATATGAAGAGTTTTATAAGCATATCAGCCATAACTGGGATAAACCCATGGAACGGCTTCATAAAAAATTTGAAGGCGTAACAGAGTACCATACCCTTCTTTATATTCCGTCCAAGGCGCCTTTTGACCTTTTCCGTCCTGAAAGAAAACACGGTATGCAGCTTTACTGCAAGCGGGTGTTTATTATGGATGACTGTAAAGAGCTGCTCCCCGATTACCTTGGATTTATCCAGGGGGTTGTGGATGCACCTGACTTAAATCTCAATGTGAGCCGGGAGATCCTTCAGGAAGACCGGCTGGTGAGAAATATCAGGAAAAATCTGGTTAAAAAGGTGTTTGCCCTGCTGGAATCCATGGACAAGGAAAAATATGAAGAATTTTACGATGAATTTGGTCAGGCCCTGAAAGCAGGGCTTCCCACTGATTTTGAAAACCGGGATAAGATTGCATCTCTGCTGCGGTTTAAAACAACCAAGTCCGACGGCAAATACGTTTCACTGGATGAGTATATTGACAATATGGGTGACGATCAAAAGGATATTTATTATATAACAGGAGAAAATCTTAATTCCCTTCTTAACAGCCCCCTGCTTGAGGCATTAAAGGCAAAGGATTACGAAGTGCTTCTAATGACGGATCCTGTGGATGAATGGGTGACCCAGTCTCTGCCTGAATACAAGGAAAAAAAACTGAAAAGTGCTGAAAAAGGCGAGCTTGATCTGGACAAGGTGGATGAAAAGAAAAAAGATGAGTACACGGCTCTGTTTGATTTTATCAAAGAAAAACTCGACGGCAGGGTAAAGGATGTTCAGCCGTCAAACCGGCTTACCGATTCAGTGGCATGCCTTTCCAGTGACGATTTTGGGATGAGTGCATATATGGAAAAAATTCTCAGGGCATCAGGACAGGACACCCCGGAACAGAAAAGATCTCTGGAATTGAACATAAACCATCCTGTCATAGAAAAAATCAAGGCGGTATTTGAAACCGATACAACCAATCCCATTCTGAAAGATTACAGTGATCTTCTCTTTGATATGGCGGTTGTCAGCGAAGGGGGAAAAATTGACAATCCATCCCGGTTCAGCAAACTTGTTGGTGAGATGATGGCAAAATCATTATAGATGAGAATTTATCTTGAAAGCCTTGGATGCTGCAGAAATCAGATTGACAGTGAAGTCATGCTTGGTCGGCTGGCAGATCAGGGTCATGAGATATGTGATGATCCATCCAGGGCTGAGGTAATTATTGTTAATACCTGCGGATTCATATCAGCAGCTTCCCAGGAAGCTGTTGATACAATCCTGGCAATGGCGGATTACAAGCATTCAGGACACTGCAGAAAACTTGTTGTAACCGGATGCCTGGTTGAGCGGTTTAAAAATGACTGCCTGGGTGAATCCCTGCCTGAAGTAGATGTTTTTATCGGTACAGGAGGTGTTGATTCCATAGTTCATGCCCTGGAATACAATGGAATCAAACCTCTGTGCCTTTTTTTTGATGTTCTGAAAAGAGAATTCCAGGGCTATCCCCTTCCCAGACAATTAAGCCTTGATTATTCTGCTTATCTGAAAGTTTCAGAGGGCTGCAGCAGAAAATGCACCTATTGCATTATTCCAAGGCTCAGGGGAATTCGGCGCTCCCGTCCGGCAGAGGATATTGTCAATGAGGCAGAGTATCTTTTTTCAAAGGGGGTGAAGGAAATTGTGCTGGTCGGAGAAAATACAACGGATTACGGATCTGATCTTCTGCCAAAAACCGACCTTTCAGTCATACTTGAAAAAATTTCCCTTAAAGCCGCAGACATATACAGAAATGACCCTGTGTGGATACGGCTTTTGTATACCCACCCCGCTTCTTTGAATAAACATATTATTCAAACCATTTCGCAGTTTGACAATATCTGTTCCTACTATGACATACCTGTACAGCATGCATCCGATTCCGTTCTGAAACGTATGGGACGGAATTACTCCAAAAAAGCGCTTTTGTCCCTATTTGAGGATATAAGACAATATGATCCAGATGCAGCCCTTCGCACCACAATTATAACCGGTTTCCCCGGGGAAACAGAAGCGGATTTTCAAACACTTTTATCTTTTATCAAAATAGTTAAATTTGATCATCTCGGAGTGTTTACCTATTCTGATTCAGAAGATTTAAAATCCCATGGCTTAAAGAATCATGTATCAAAAGAACTTGCCATACAGCGTCATGATATGATAATGGCTGAACAGGCTGAAATATCTGAACGTACTAATGAAAAATATTTTGGAAAAATCTATAAGGTCCTGGTGGAGGAGCATCCAGGGGATGGAATGTATATAGGCAGAACAGAATTTCAGGCACCTGAAGTAGACGGAATAACTTTTATTTACAAAGAAAACCTTGAAACAGGTTTTTTTGTTGATGTGAAAATTACCGAGACCTATGCCTATGACCTGGCAGGAGAAATTGTATGACCGGAAAACGAGATGAGTTGAAAAACAAAATTCTGTCAGATGTTGCAGGTGATCTGGCAGAAATAGAAAAGGCGCTGGCCGACAATCTGGCCCCCCGCCTGCCCCTTGTCTCTGATATAGCAGGCCATCTGCTCTTCAGCGGAGGAAAGCGTTTAAGACCCCTTATACTTGTGTTAAGTGCTAGACTGTGCGGGTATAAGAAGGGGTATGAAATTGTTTTTTCAACCATATTTGAATACCTTCACGCTGCCACCCTGCTTCATGATGATGTTGTGGATCAGGCAGATATGAGAAGGGGAAATACAGCTGCCCACAGGATTTGGAAAGCGCCTGAAGTGATTCTTACCGGAGATTTTCTCTTTGCCAGATCCCTTTCCATTGCCTCCAGAACAAAATCTGCTGAAATTATTGAAATCGTTGCAGAAATAACCGAGGAAATGTCCCAGGGAGAGATTGATCAGCTGGATAAAAAAGGCAGACTGAACCTTTCTGAACAGGAGTATATGGAAATAATCCGGGCTAAAACAGCTGTTTTAATAAAAGGCGCCTGTCACAGCGGAGCCGTTCTGGCGGGTATAGACGAAAAAAGAAAAAGCGCCCTTTCAGAATACGGCTTTCACCTTGGCATGGCCTTTCAAATGGCAGATGATCTTCTTGATTATACAGCAGATGTACAAACCCTTGGTAAAACCCCCGGTGCTGATATTCGGGAGGGAAAGCTGACCCTTCCTTTGATTTTTTCCCTTTCAAAGGCCAATGAAAGAGATAGAAAAAAAATAGAGGCCCTGATACAGAATTCCTGTATTTCCTTTGAGGAATTTAACCATTTAATTGATTTGCTTCATAAATATAAAGGGATTTCATATACGGAATCAAAGGCCGAATTTCACGTCAAAAAGGCCAAAGAAAAGCTTGAAGTGTTTGAATTGTCCCGGGAAAGAGATATTTTAATGATGCTTGCAGATTATGCCATAGCAAGAAATTATTGAACTGTGTCAAAAAGAGCAGGAATCAGGAGGATCTGATGTTCAGCAATTTAAAAATGTCCGGCTGTAAACAATTATCAATACAATTTTTTTTTACCGCGTTTATTTTATCTATACTGCTTTGCAATCATGCGTTCTGCTGTGACCGTACAGACACACTGAAAGTGATCTCCTTTGGCAAAAGATCGGTTATCAACGATGATTTACCTGAAGCCAGAAACCAGGCAGTATCAGATTCCCTTGATTTTTCCGTTGAGCGGGCAGTGGTGGAAATTCTAAAACCTTCAGATTTATCAGCAGCCCTGGGTCTGATATTTGACAAGGTCATGGATGATGCCCAGGATTATATAACAACGTACAGAGTTCTTGCTGAACATACAGAAAAAGACCGTTATATGGTGGCGGTGGAGGCAGATGTGAATATGCTGGCCCTGCACCGTTTTTTTGTTGATAATGGTATACTGAATACAGAAAAGGAAAATCCCTCAATCCTGCTTCTCATTTCCGAGCAGTTTCCAAAAGAGATCCTTCCCAGGTACTGGTGGGGAAACAACCCGGTTCCCTATCATTCCTTTTCCTGCACTGCGGTTCAGAACTATCTGAAGAACCAGAATTTTATTCTGATTTCAAACTATGAAAAACAAGATGATGTTCACTTTGATTTTATCCATGATTCCCAGGCAGCCGTGAATTTAGGCCGCCTTTTAAAAGCGGATATTGTTGTTATGGGAAAAGCAGTTGCAGACAGGGCTTCCAATGTCATGGGAGATGAAAAAACATACAGTGCATCCTTTTCTGCAGAAGTGATTAATGTTGAATCTTCAGAAATTATTTCATCTGTTGAAGAAAAAGGGGTGGCCAAAAGCCGTTTAAGTGAAAAAGGAATAGAAAACGCCCTGAAAGATGCAGGTGAAATTGCAGCAGAACGTATAGCCAGAATAATAAAACAGGAGTGGTTAAAACACAGCAGTAAGGCAAGACTTGTTGAGGTAACCATTGCCGGGTCAGATTACCTTTCCAATTTCATTATGCTCAGACGGGTATTAAATCAGATGAAAGGAATTGAAGATGTTAAAACCATGGAAATTGGATCTGAAAAAGCCCTTGTGAATATTATGTTCAGGGGATCTGCAAAAAAACTGGCCGATTTTTTAATGTTAAAGACCTTTGACGATTTTGGTCTAGAAATTTTTAATGTAGACGATGATTCACTTTCCATTAGATTTGTACCGGAAGAAGACAAGGAACCGGTTAAACCGTCGGATATTGAGAACGCCTATATTTCAGAATAACCTGACCGCTTTTGAAAAGATAAATGGATTATCCTTTGACTTGATCAACGAGGTCATGATCAAGCCCAGTTTGAGATTGATATTTTTCTTGACATAAAAAAAAATGGGTGGTAATTTTTCTCCCAAAAAAATAAAGGCGCGTAGCTCAGTTGGTAGAGCGCTACCTCGACACGGTAGAAGTCAGCGGTTCAAGTCCGCTCGTGCCTACCATTACATTTAAGAAGTCAACAACCCCTCGGCTAAAGACCGAGGGGCTTGCAAGGCAACTTGTAAGCCCGGTTGATTAGCCTAAGTCTTAACTGACTACGTTACATTGGAATATATAGTCATCCCAAGGTACTCCACACGCC
>JAYEJJ010000318.1:0-28449 GCA_034660495.1 Thermodesulfobacteriota bacterium
TTTGCTTGCAGCATAGGCAACGTAAGTAAGGAAACAATTGAAAAATATATTCAGAGTCAAGGCTAAAACGATGGCTTACATCCCCTACCCTGAAGGGATAGGGGTTTTACGCCATCCTTATAAAAAAATCAGGGTCCTTGTGATAGGCGACCTTATGATAGATGAATACCTGTGGGGTGATGTGGACCGCATCTCTCCGGAAGCCCCTGTTCCTGTTGTGACGGTAAAAAATGAAACCACCACCCTGGGCGGCGCCGGTAATGTTGTCAACAACCTCATTGCCATGGGAGCATCCGTGTATGTTGCCGGCACTGCCGGCATGGGCAGAGCCGGCCGGCTGATGCTGACCAAATTAAAAGAACTTGGAGTGGACACAGGCGGCATTGTTGATGAACCAGACCGGCCCACCACCCAGAAAACCCGCATTATCGCAGCCAACCAGCAGGTTCTGCGCATTGACCGGGAAACCAGAACACAGATATCTTCTGCCACCCTTGAAAAGATATCTACTTTCCTTGAGCAAAAAATCCCCTGTATGGATCTGGTGCTGGTATCAGATTATGACAAGGGTCTGGTTACAAAAACGCTTATACAGACAACAGGCCGTATTGCTGAACAAAACCGTATCCTCACCCTGGGGGACCCCAAGGGGTTTGATTTTTCCAAGTACCGGTCCCTGTCCATGTTAACCCCCAATCAAAAAGAAGCAGGGCTGGCCTCGGGCATTGAAATCTTAACCCATGAAGATCTGGTAACAGCAGGTCAGAAAATCATCAGAACCGCCCATCTTGACCGGCTTTTAATCACCTGCGGCAAAAACGGCATGGTGGGCTTTGACAGCAACGGAGAGATTTTCACCATCAAATCCAGGGCCAGGCAGGTATTTGATGTATCCGGAGCCGGTGATACAGTGGTCTCGATACTGGGACTTTCCCTGGCCGCCGGTGCCAGCTTCAGGGAAAGTGCCGCCGCAGCCAATGCCGCTGCAGGCATTGTTGTTGCAAAAATCGGAACCGCCACGGCCACTGTTCAGGAACTGGAAAAAGCCCTGAATGAAAAAAAATAAAAAAACCTCTTGACTTCTAATCTTTATTCAGCTATATTCTATGGGTTGTTGCGGGGTGGAGCAGTTTGGTAGCTCGTCGGGCTCATAACCCGAAGGTCAGAGGTTCAAATCCTCTCCCCGCTACCAGGTAAACTTTAGGCTTTCAGCGTTTTTTGCTGAAAGTCTTTTTTGTTTTTTGATGTCCTTGTCTTAACCAGCTTATTTCTGCGTCCGTCTTCAGCGTAGATCATTGCAAATCTAATATCACATCAGACACAAAAAAAAGGACATCATAATACTGTACTGTCCTTTTCTGACCCTATTTTTAAAATGAGGGCATTTTAGATCTTCTCCTTAAAAATTTTACACCCTCTCCGTAAAATAGCTGGAGCTGTTTCTGGAATAGCCCGCACAGTGGACCCTAAAACTTGAAAAGGTCAGCCAAATCTTTTTAAATTACGCCTGCTTTAATCGAAACAATAAATCTTTTTATTGACAAGGTAAACACCAGGTGATAGCGCTTCTATCAGGTCACCCTTGTTTTGCAGATGGGCGGCAAAACAGTTGAAGTGTCAAAAGAGCAAGCTCTAAGGGATTTGTAAGAAAATAATATACGTATATTGCGCAGGCCAAAAGGCACGATATCATCGATTTTAAATATAATGAACGACGATTCTATGAAGAAGCGGAATGAAGATTATGAACTGCGTGAGGATTACGATCTCTCTCAGTTACCCATTATGCCTAAAGGTAGATATGCACCGGAAAGGCGGTTGGGAAAAAATGTCGTGGTGTTAGAACCTGACCTGGCACGAGCTTTTCCTTCTGACGAGTCAGTTAATCAAGCACTCCGACTTATTTTGAAAGCGACTAAAATCCCTGTAAAAGCAGGAAGTAACGAGAAACTGCATTCAGCTGACATTACGCTCCAGGGGACGTCGTGAACGGGAGGGGCTTGTTCGGAGGACGTTGGTGGCGCCCCTGAGCTTAACGTTCGGTGGAAAGGTGCGTTGAATCCAATTCTGCATGAATTAATATTACTCGATGATCAAGTTTTTTGTAAGTCGTTGATATTATTCAATTTATAAAGACCCACCATAATCATGGTACTTTTTTGATCTTCAACAATATCAACTACTTATGATTTTAAATGAAATATTTATATAAAACCGCCTCATTTTTACCCCCAGTGTTTACAGGGTTCGAGAAAAAACTTGATAATCGAGTATTAGGATTAAACAGAAATTGAATCATGAACAATTGAAGGATATAATCCAGAATAACAGGATTGAGTGGTCTGCACATGCTCTAACGAGGATGCTGGAGAAAGGAATTAGCAGAGCATCCGTCAAACATATCATCATTAATGGTGAAATAATTGAAAGCTATTCTGAAGATAAACCCCTTCCAAATGGATTGTTTTACGGATCATGGGAAGATATGATATTGCACGTCGTTATTGCCTACGATGCTGCTTCCCAAAAGATATTTGTTATCACGGCCTATTGGCCGGATGAGGAACACTTTGAGAGTGATTTTAGGACCAGGAGGAAGTAATGAACTCGATCAAAGATATTTGTCCTCTTTGCCGAGGGCGTAAAAAACAAGGAACAACAACATTTACTATAGATATGGGAAGCACCCTGGTCGTGGTTAGGAATGTACCGGCAACGATTTGCTCCTTATGTGGCAATGCATGGCTTTCTGATGACGTAGCCGGTGACATTGAAATTATCGTTGAAGAAGCAAAGAAAAATCATCGACAAATGGAAGTCACCCAATATCGAAAAGCAGCATAGATCACCAGTAAATTTAGAACAAATATGGGCTAACGCTGCAACCGACAGCTATCGTGATCTCTGAACTTTATGCAGGGGGGTAAGGGTATGATTAAATATTTCATGGTATTTTACAGGAGTTTCAATGCCCGTTTTTGAATACAGCGCCATAACTGCCCGAGGGGAAAAAAAACAGGGGATTATTGATGCAGACAGCCGTTCTACCGCCGTCACAAGGCTGAAGAAGCAGGACCTGTATCCTGTTTCCATTCGGGAAATAAACGCGGAAGCCTCCCTTCCAAACCAGGGAAGAAGCGCATCCTTTCTTTTTTTTTCCAGGATACATTCCAGTGAGATATCAATGATAACCCGGCAGCTGGCCACTTTGCTGTCAGCTGGATTTCCCCTGGTTTCCGCCCTGTCCGCCCTGGTTTCCCAGACAGATTCTACCGCGTTTCAGAAAATTCTGTCTAAAATAAAAGGGGCTGTTGAAGAAGGAGACAGTTTTGCAGCTGCCCTGGCCATGTATCCGTCTGTCTTTTCGCCGGTTTATATCAATATGGTGAGGGCCGGGGAATCTTCCGGAACCCTTGAGATTGTTCTGGAACGACTTGCCGATATAAGTGAAAAAAAGGAAGAAATCAAAAAAAACCTCCAGGCTTCCCTTGCCTATCCTTTATTGATGACTGTTGTGGGCTGTCTTGTCCTTTTTTTTCTGTTGACCTGTATTGTACCGGGAATTGTTGATATTTTTTCCGAAATGCAGCACACCCTGCCAGCACCCACCCGGTTCCTTATCGCTGTCAGCTCGGCGTTCAAATCCATGGGACTTTTTCTCCTGGTCATCCCCCTGGTGATCCCTGTTGTTTTTCATTTGATCCGGAAAAATGATAAAACCGCCTGTGCCCTTGACCGGACATTATTGAAAATACCAAAGGCCGGGGACCTTTATCAGAAAATCAATGCTGCCCGGTTTACACGAATATTCGGCTCACTTCTGGAAAACGGGGTGCCCATGCTCACCGCCCTTGACATCTCAAGGACAATAACAGGCAACCGTGTCTTTTTCCAGATTATTACCAGGGCAGCAGAATCTGTTCAACAGGGAGGAGAACTTGGCAAAGCACTTGAAAACGAGCCCCTTTTCCCTTCCCTTGCCTCCGGGATGATCCAGGTGGGAGAGAAAAGCGGGAAACTTGAAAACATGCTTGAAAAAACCGCTGATCTTTATGAAAAAGAGGTGACCGCCAGTGTCGCAGCCATGACCGCCCTTCTGGAGCCTGTTATCATCCTTGCCATGGGCGCAGTGGTGGGGTTTATTGTTCTGTCCGTGTGTCTGCCGATTTTTGAAATGAACCAGCTGGTAAGATAAGCCCTAAAACCTTATTCTAAACCCGATCATATAGTTTAAAGCGCTGGAAGATGTCTGTGATACATCCCGGCCGTGAAAATGATTTTCCATATATTCAATAACAGGGGCTATTTTACCTTGATTGTATTTATGGGCGCTGGTAACGGCGCCTGGGAGGGAGTGCAGCGGTTGCGTTTGATTCCGAAATTGATAAGCCGCCTCAACAATTCCATAACATTGCACTTGGTGGCCGGAGCCTTGTCTTTGAGCCCCTTTGATCGGAGAACCCGGTCAATATCCAGCGGGACTAACTCATCCGGTGTCTTTTTACCCAGGAGGTCTTTGATGTGATTTTCAAATCTATTTTCATCAGTGACCATGCCCTTAATATCTGGTTTGGCCTCTTTGTATTCATCCCAAAGCCGAGAGATAGTAGGTTTGCTTCTTTCTGCCAATTCTTTTTCAATGGTTTTTTGGCGTTGTTCGGCGTTTGTATCCTTTTCCCCGTCTATTTTTTGTGCCAGGATATCAGAGGCCCGGGCAGGAGTCATATCATCCTGGTACTGACGGCCAGCCTTTTCCTCCACCATTTTGCCGTCTTTGCGATATCGGATGTAATAAATTTTTTCCGGTTTACCTTGGGCTGATGTCCCCGCAACGTAAAATACCCCCGCATATTTTGTTTTTGATCGTCTCTGTTTAGGCATTGTCAGTCCTTTTCACGTTTTAATATCCCCCACATATAAGTTAAAAATACCGGGATTTCGGAGTAAGTCATGGTAAAACTGAAATGCAATAACTATCTGAATTTATAGACTAAAATATGAAAAAGTAAAAACAGGTAAAGATTTTACTTCGGGCTCATAACCCGAAGGTAAGAGGTTCAAATCCTCTCCCCGCTACCAAGTAAACTTCAGGCTTTCAGCTTTTTTAGCTGAAAGCCTTTTTTGTTTTTGATGCCCGTGTAAGCAGCATGTAATCAATTTTTGCCAATATGGCACCCCCCCCCCCGGATCTCCACATCCACCTGAACCGCTCCCATGGCATCCATCCGGGAATATACCACCCGGCCACCCGACTGATCCACTGAGACAAGATAGTATTTCAAAATAACAATACCACTAAATGACAGCCCGGCAGCGAATAATGATGTGTCCAGAAAGAACAAATAAGTTAAAAAAATCCTTGTTTTTTTTAAAATGGTATTATATGGGTTGTTGGGAATGGGATAAACTTAAAGATACCTTTACAAATGTTGAGTTTCCCAAAAGTCAAGGTTAATGCAAGTAAGCTTGATTGTACGGTTGATATAAAAGGTGTTTGTTATGGGACGATATCAAACTTGGGTTTTCACGTTTCTTTTGGGTACTATCGTTTTATGTATTTTGTCTTTATTCCAGAAGTTGATGGCTGGATATCCGTTGACTTTTCGCGGGTTTCTGGTGCCATTTTTGGGTGGCGGTAGTTTTGGTTTACTTATTGGTCTTCGCCAGTACAGGTTGAAAGATGTCAAGAATAAACTTCAAAAAGCGCATGATGAACTTGAACACCGAGTAAAAGAACGTACCTCTGAATTAATGAAAACAAATGCGCAATTGAACGAAGAAATATACGAGCGCAAGCAGGCGGAGGAAGCGTTGCGGAGGAGCGAACAGTTTCTGCAAGATGTGTTTGACGCTATTCAGGATGGCATTAGCGTGCTTGACACTGACCTTAAAGTGATTAAAACCAACCGCTGGATGGAAGAGATATACGCCAATAAGATGCCCCTGGCGGGTAAGAAGTGTTACCAGGTTTACCAGCAGCGTCAGTCGCCGTGCCCCTGGTGTCCCGCACTTCCAAGCATTCAAACAGGGAAAACGCATTCCGAAATCGTTCCTTATCCATCGAAGGACGATCCTGCAGGTTGGATAGAATTATTCACTTTTCCGATCAAGGATGAAAAAGGACACGTCACAGAAGTGATTGAATACGTTAAGGACATCACCGAGCACAAACAGGCGGAAAAAGATAAAATAAAAAACCAGAAACTTGTAGCTGAACATGAAAAACTGGCATTAGTTGGACAGATTGCAGGAAAAATGGCCCATGATTTTAATAATATCCTTGGTGTTATTATGGGCAATACTGAACTTACCTTGCTGGATTGTCAGGAACCTGAAACAAGAAAAACACTTGAATTAATATTTGAACAGACCATACGAGGAAAAAATTTAACAAAAAATCTGGTTGCTTTTGCCAAAGACCAGGAACCCAAGCAGGAATTTTTCAGAATCAATGAAAAGATTGATCTTGTTTTAAATCTTCTGAAAAAGGATCTGGAAGGGATTGAGATCATAAAGGAAGTAAAAACAGGAATGCCTGACCTTCTCGCCGATCCTGGAATGATCCAGCATGGACTTGTAAATTTCTTTCATAATTCAATCCATGCCTTAAGTATGGTCAAACATCCAACAATCATAATTAGAACATATACAATGGATGACAATATATGTTTTGAAATTGAGGATAACGGGTGTGGTATTCCCAAAGAACATCTTGAAAATATTTATGAACCATCTTTCACACTTAAGGGAAGTAAGGATGTAATTCAGTCATATAAAAGCGGTATCAAAGGAACTGGCTATGGAATGGCTAATGTAAAAAAATATATTGAACAGCACAAGGGAAGTATTTTTGTTGAATCAGAATCAGGTTCCGGCACAAAGTTTATAATTAAGATGCCAATTATTAAAAAGGAATTAACAGCAAAAGAAAAGACGGGACTCCAGGAAGAAATAGCACATTTTGAAAAATATATTCTTCTTGTAGAAGACGAGCATTTTCTTTCTGATGTTCAATACAGAATATTAACTGATGAGCCATGTAATCACAAGGTTGATAAGGCTGAGAATGGACAGATTGCAAAGGATTTATTTGACAGAAATAAGTATGATTTTGTAAGCTTGGATTATGTTCTTCCGGGCAATATCAACGGCATGGATGTGTATAATCATATAAGGAAAACAAATAAAACCATACCAATCCTGTTTATTTCCGGCAATATTGAATTTTTGGAATCCATAAAAGAATTAAAACAAAAAGATGCATATATTGATCATCTGTCAAAGCCTTGCCAGAATAAAGATTATGTGAATAGCATTAATGAACTGCTGAAAAAACATTAGTTAAACAACAATGATAATCCTTCTTTTTTGAAGTAAAAGCAACCACTATATTTTGTTGAAAATCAGCCCTTTCTGGTGTCAAGGTTTATTATCCAATACTTAAGTCTTCTGTGGCTGAATAAATTTATGATACCAATACTATTCAAAACCTGATATTGTCAGTATTAATGGAAAGAGTATGCAATTTATGCTGACACTTGAATGATCAAAATTACCTTTGAATCACTTCACACGGTTCAGGAATGCTGAAAAAAAAACTTTGCAATCCAAGGGATAAAGCACCATAATTAAAAGTAGTTATTTGTAATACTCGATTATCAAGTTTTTATGGAAGGGCCGATTAAGAGCCCCCAGCGGTTGCCTGTCAGGAACATTGAGAACCAAAGGAGATCAGACTTTTTCCCTGCCAGGCGTTGCGACAATCAAGCTGTTTGAGGACCAGTGGCCGCAGGTCGCTGATTTTTAGCCTGGCAGGGAAAAAGTCCTCCGTCGGTCGCTGTTCTGACAGGCAAACGCTGGGGGCGGTGCTATTCAAAAAACTTGATAATCGAGGATAAGGCACTGTCTCTATGAAATAGAGTGGGAGTCAGGAGAAGTCATCTCTTCCATCGTGCGAAGCCGAGAAGAATGGAATAGCGACCTCTATCAGGCTGTACCATTTTACCAGAAAGTTCAGCGGGAAGGGATGAGATTGTGACAGAATGGAGCAGAGACCTGGTGATGTATCGCATGACCCGTGCAACCGAAACCATGGAAGATGCTCGTGTCCTCGCCAATGCGGGGCGTTGGAATGCCTGCGTGAACCGTCTTCATTATGCCTGTTTTTATGTGGTTTCTGCTTTGCTTGTAAGTCATGACCTTTCATAATCCAAACATACAGTCGTACGCAGTCTATTCAATCAGAAATATGTGAAGACTGGGAAAATTCCAAAGGATTTAGCTCGAATTTACAATGATCTTTTTGAAAGACGTCAAGAGGGTGATTACATTGATTTTGTCTCATTCAAAAAATCACAGGTTCTGCCATGGATTCCAACGGCAGAAAACCTCATTCGGCACATTATCCTCTTGATTGAAGAGGATATGGTTTGAACCATTTTCACACGTGTACTTGTTAGCCAAGTAACAACATTTGAGGAAGATAATGCAAATAGATGACGGTATGGATGAAATAATAACACAACATGCAATTTTCAAAATTATAGACAGCAATATAATTCCATGTAATTGCGGTGGGTATCGAAAAATCATTCAAAATAAAACCCCCAACTTGTTAGAGACTGAATGTACAAAATGTGAAACTAAAGAGCCATTCAATATTTCAGATTTAGCTTTTATCGGCGGGGCACTGCTTAAATTTGCTTTCAATGAAGCTGGTGATGCGAGAATAAAAACACCTAAAGTTCAGACCTCCTACAGGTAAAAATGGACAATTTGTAGTATTCCAAACAAATACAGTGAGTTAAAGTGTAAAATAGGGAGTTTTTGAACAAATTGGACACTCATAATTTTTTCAGGTGCCTAAATTTCAGTATGTTACATCCCGTTCAAGGAAACATTTTACACCTTTGCCTTACAGAACGTCCAAAAAAAGCGGCTAAAAACTGCTAAAAAGTAGGATGTCTGAAGTTACATTTAAACAGGTATTTCAAATGATAGAAGATATACAAAATCAAGAAGAATGGACCAAAGAAATGAAAAGGCAATCATTCCGGCAAAGCCTTAAAATTTTGGATGGCGGCTTTTCAAAATGAGCATGTAATCTAATTGTGGCAAATCAAACGCTTTAGTAACATCGCCCGGTCGAGCCGAGAGAAAGGATGCTTTATGCCAAGAAAAATGTGGGTTTACGATCCTCAATCCGGGGGAAAGTCAATTCCGAAAGCAATGCAGCCTAAGATACGTCAACGTATTCTGGATCATGCGGAAAAGCACTACTCCGATAGGTACAATCGCATTGACATCCGGTTCCGCGGAAAGTTTTGTTATATCGATGCATATACTGAACCATTCGTCCCGCCGGATTACAACCCGGAACTCTTCGACGGTAAATCACGAGAAGAGCGTATTGCACAGCTACGTAATTTCCCGATTCATCTGTGCAGGCTTCGGTACTTTGGTGATGTGGAAAAATGGTCGATGGCCTTTTACACCTACAGCCATATGAAGTACGAGCCGGGTATGTTTGGCAACGGTTCCTGGCACGGTACGCCAGAGGAGGCATTTGACACTTCCGCCGTTTTTCTAATGGAATAATTGAACAGGAGAAAAGCGGCAGGCTTGAAAAAATGCTCGAAAAAACCGCAGACCTCTATGAAAAAGAGGTGACCGCCAGTGTCGCCACCATGACAGCCCTTCTGGAACCAGTTATCATCCCTGCCATGGGGGCAAGTGGTGGGTTTATTGTTTTGTCAGTATGTCTGCCGATTTTTGAAATAAACCAGCTGGTAAGATAAGCCTTAAAACTCTATTCTAAACCCGATCATATAGTTTAGCGCACTGGAAAACTGGTGTGATACCTCCCGGCTGTGAAAATGATTTTCCAAGGATTGAATCACAGGGGCAATTTTCCCTTTATTGTACTTATGGGCGCTGGTCACAGCACCGTAGATATTTCCTGAATAAAAGCCGGCTTCCACAAAGGATATCACCGCACCCAGGGCTGCATTGCCGTCATCAAAGGCCTCTGCTGCTGCCAGGATCAATGCTGAATTCAGCAGAAATGCGGTCAGCCCGTCCCTGTATCTTCTGCAGTAGACAAACCCGGCCCCCGGTACAATGGAAAGGGCGCCTGCAAGAACGGGATTTTTTAAATCCATGGATCTGATGTCAAAAATACAGTCCTTGATCTGGTCTGTGTGATACAGGGGGCTGTTTTTGCGGCTTATCCGGTCAAGCCAGAGAGCTGCTGTATCCAGGGCATTTTTTTCCATATTTCCTGCTCTTTTGACGTATATCCAGGCCAGTTCTGAATAGATCCTGTCTTGAACACTTGTTTTACAGGCAAAGGTCAGAAAATTCTGAAGGACTTGTTCTGCTGCACCGTATTTTCCTTCAATCATATGGATTCTGCTTGCCATAAAGCGGGATTCACTGCTGATGCGGCTTTCTGAAAAAGGCAGGGCAAGGGACGTAAACACCTCAAGGGCATTGGCAGGGTCCTTTAAATAAAAAAAACAAAGACCTGTTTTAAACTTTGCCTGCCTGACCCGGCTGTCTTCCGGGAAAAAATGAATAAAGCGCTTATAGGCTGTCAGGGCCGATTGATAAGCCTGTTCCTTAAAACATGTTTCTGCATACTGGTACTGCGCATCCCCATGAATAACAATACAATTGTGCCCGGCAGAGGAAGAAGAAACCATCATCAAAAAGACAACACCTGAAACAGATAATAAATAAAAAAAATTTTTATATTTCATGACACCTGGTGTTCCTGCAGCCAGTGGAAAAACAAATTTTATCTTTCTTTACTGAAAATTTTATAACCCCCATGCCCTGACGGGCACAACAAATCATGAAAGCCATCTGCCGTCACTGGCTTAAAACTTAACACTTTCATATAACCCACATGTCCTGGCGGACACAACGAAGCATGAAAGCTTTTAGCTGAATTCTGATGGCTTGACGGCTGATGGCTTTCATATAAACCCATATGATGCGCAGCTTCACAACAAATCATGAGACTTGAATTGTACCGCGTCTTGTATCTTGTATCTTGTATCTTGTATCTTGTTTCAAGTTTCTTATAAAAACACCCATACTATGCCTGCTGCTTCCTATCGATCTGTTTCATGCCACCAGAAATCATTGGCCGATACAGGGTCATAACAATATTGTTTCCCGTTCCGGATAATGGGTGGAGAAACATCCATCTCATCCCTGCCGCACCTCAGCAGCCTGTCACAGGCCATGACCCAGCCCATGAGGAATCCGTGTTTTTCAAAGGCCCTGGCTGCATACAGAGAACACCCTGGATCCATGGGGCACCTGTCCCCGTCTGCCGGAGAGATATATTTTTTGTAAAAGCGCAACAGAAAAGGTTGATTTTCCTTATCTGAGAGGGACACCCGGCCTGGTGTGTATGGGGTATCAGCGCTGTTTTTTTTATCCTCCACGCAACCGGGGGGCTTTATATTTTTAAGAAAAAACGGGCCATGGGTGCTTTCCCGGCCGGCACAGGCCGTCATGAGCAATAGAGCTGAAAAAACAGCTGTTAGTTTAATCCTGGGTAACACGGAGAACCTCTTCGACTGTTGTAATGCCCTTGAGGATTTTTTCCGTCCCATTCTCCCTTAAAGTCCGCATGCCTTTCTGCAGAGCGGCTTCCTTTATCCTGCCGGCATCACAGGTGGTTAAAACGGTCTTTTTAATGTCATCGTCTACTTCGAAAATCTCAAAAACAGCCTCCCTTCCCCGGTATCCCGTATGAAAGCAGGAGGAACATCCCTTTGCCCGGTATACGGTCTTTCCTTCAAGTGCCCCGGGGTCAAGGGTCAACGCCTTTTGTTCTGCTTCCCCGGGCAGGTATTCTTCCCTGCAGTGGGGGCATAAAACCCTGACCAGTCTCTGGGCAATAACGGCCTTGACCGAAGAGGTGATCAGATAGGGTTCAACCCCGAGATCTGTCAGCCGGGTAATGGCGCCGGCAGAATCATTGGTGTGAAGGGTGGAAAAAACAAGATGACCGGTAAGGGCCGACTGAATGGCGATCTCGGCGGTTTCAATGTCCCGGATCTCCCCCACAAGGATCACATCCGGGTCCTGCCTGACAATGGATCTCAGCCCCGTGGCAAAGGTCACATTTATCCTGTTGTTCACCTGGATCTGGCCGATTCCGTTTAAATGATACTCCACAGGATCCTCAATGGTAATTATATTTTTATCCGGGGAATTAATGGCGGAAAGGGCCGAATACAGGGTAGTGGTTTTACCGCTGCCTGTGGGGCCTGTCACAAGCACAATCCCATTGTTCAAGTGGATCAGCCGGTTAAATCTGGCCATATTTTCCTTTGAAATGCCGAACTCCGACAGTTTAAGAAGATGACCGGACTTATTTAACAGCCTCATGACAAGGCGCTCTCCAAAGGCTGTGGGAATGGTGGACACCCGGATATCAATTTCCTGCTCACCGATTCTGACCTCCATCCTCCCGTCCTGGGGCACCCGTTTCTCGGCAATATTCATTTCTGACAACACCTTGATCCTGGAAATAAGGGCGGACTGAATCCATTTGGGAGGGGACAGCATTTTATAGAGAATTCCGTCAATCCGGTAGCGCACCTGAATGCTCTCCTGGAACGGCTCGATATGAATATCACTGGCATTGGCCTTGACAGACTGGGAAATCATGTGATTCACCAGGCGGATGACAGGGGCATCACTGGTATCATCCAGGAGATCTGCTGTCTTTTCTATATCTTCAATGATTGCAGACCCGTTTTCTTCCATGCTGTCCACAAGCTGCTGGGCATTTCCCGAACTTCTGTTGTAGATATGGCTGATGGCTGCAATGATGTCCTGCCTGGCGGCAAGAACAAAAGAACAGTCCTTCAGGCCAAGCAAACCTGCCAGATCATCAGCCGCTGACATGGCCACAGGATCGTTCATGGCAATCAGGCCGGACATATCCTCATTCACCAGTGGCACCATGCAGAATTTTTTTAAAAATTGTATGGATATCCTGGCGGTAAAATCAATGGGTGTAACTCCCGGCAAAAGACGTTGTGTCAAGGGAATGTCATAAAGGGTGCTGAACACGGTAAGCAGATCTGTTTCCTCTGCAATACCGGCATCCACAAGGGCATTGACAAAATCAGCCCTGTTTGTCTGATAAATATGCTCAATCCTGTCCGCCTCTTTTTCTGAAAGGGGACAGGTGTCTGAAAACAGTTCAAGAAACCTGGCAATCATGTTTTTATCCTTTCCCGGATTTTAACTCAACAAATCAGGGCTGGCTGTGCCGGTATAATTTCACTTCCCCCTGCTCCAGGGTCTGGATATCCTCTTTTTTTATCTGGTAGAGATCTGCTGCCTCAACCGGGGATTTTAACACCCTGGGGGTTAAAAACACATAAAGGTTGGTTCGGTCGTTTCCCTGGGACACAGATTTAAACAGATACCCCAGACCGGGGATGTCCCCAAGACAGGGAACACTGTGCTGAGATGCGGACAGGCTTGTGTCTATCAGTCCCCCGATCACAACCGTGTTTTCATTTTTAACAATAATGGTGGTTTCAATGAGCCGCTTCAGGGTTGTGGGCCGGTCATTGCTGCTCTGGTTGACCGAATCCAGTTTGGTTATCTCCTGGTAGACCTTCATTCTGACCAGACGGTCCTTGCTGATCTGGGGGGTGATCTTCAAGGTGATGCCCACATCCTTGTATTCATAGGAGCTGTATGTATCCGTTGCATTTTCAGCGGCTGACCGGGTCTGGTAGGGAACATTCTTACCTACTTTAATGGAGGCTTCCTCATTATCTGTGGTAAGGATCTGGGGGGTTGACAGAATATTCACATTTTTATTGGTTTCATACGCCTGAACCACAGCGCCCAGGGAAGGAAAGATAACATCCCCGATTTTCAGGGTTTCTCCCATGACCCCTATGGAAAACCCGCTGGGCAGGGACCCTGTTGATGCAATGGAATTAAACCGGGAATACCCGCTGCTGCCGAATCCGCCAAAATAAACCCCCTGGTCCTCACCGCTGCTGTCCTCATCAAAACTCTCCCCGGCCCGCCATTCAGTTCCCAGATCCAGTCCTTCTGCAATATTCACCTCCATGATCAAACACTCAATATAAACCATGGCCCTTGGGATATCCAGTTTGGCGATCACCTCTTCAATCACGGGATAATCTTCCTTTTCTGCCATGATGATAAGGCTGTTGGTGGCCTTGTCCGCGTTTATTTTCATATTATCTGAAACAATAGGGGCATGTTTTTTCCCGTTCTGGATAGCGGGTTTAAAGGAAAGCGTATCCTGAAGCACCTGGGCAAGATTTTCAGCCGAGGCATGTTCCAGATAATACACCCGGATCTTTTCCTCGCCCTTGGGCACCTCTCTGTCCAGCAGGGCAACCAGCTCCTTTACCCGTTCTGTTTCAATTTCACTGGCCAGAAGTACAATGGCATTGGTCCTCTCGTCTGCCACAAACTCAACCATAAGTTCAGGGTTCTGGGTGGAGGCCCTTCCCCGTGTTCTGGCTGTAAAAATACTGGACAGATGTTTCACCATTTTCCCGGCATCGGCATTTTCCAGGGGGATCACGGTTATTTTTCTGCCCATGCCGCGGACATCCACAGCCTGAACAATTTTTAACAGCCGGTTGATATTGGCCTGGGTGTCTGTAATGATCAGCATATTGGTGTCACTGTAGGGAAGCACCACACTGCCCCTGGATACAAGGGGGGTAAAAAGCCTGTTCAATTCGGCAGCATCGGCAAATTCCAGGGGAATAATCCGGGTGACAATTCTGTCCTCGGACTTGTCTCCCTTTGCCGCCATCCCTGTATCTATGTTCTGTGATCTTGCCTCGGGGGTGGGAATGACCTTATAAACGTTGCCGGATTCAACTGCTGTAAACCCGTGGATATCCAGAACCGATTCAAACACCTGCCAGGCCTTTTGAATTGAAATTTTTGAAGGGGAAATGATGGTCACCGCTCCCTTTACCCGCCGGTCAATGACAAAGTTCTTTCCGGTAAGTTCACTGAAAAACTTAATAAATACAGTGATGTCAACATTGTTGAAATCTATGGAAACCTTTTTTTGATCCAGGTCTGTCGTTTGATCCCCTGCCAGGCCCGGCCCCTGAAACAACAGACAGAAAATGACCGCCCCAAGAAAGTGAAAAATCAAAAATTGTTTTCCCTTATTGAACATTGTAATGAATCTCCTTTAATCTGCCGCGTCTTTTGATCTGCATATCAAGATTGCCTGCATTTTTCAGATTGTCATACAGAGAAAGTGCATCATCAACAGATTGTATGGTCCTTCCGTCCACCCCCATTATAATATCGCCGTTTCTCAAGCCCATTTTTCTAAACAAAGAGTTCGGGCTGATGCCATAGACCAGCAGCCCGTCTGGTCTGCCGTTTTCAAAATGGGGCCGGATTCTCACCTGCTTCATCAGGGTATTGATGTTGCTCATGGACTCCTCCACAAGAGACCGGTCTACGCTGATGGTCTCAGATGGTCCTGAACCAGGGTCTTTAACCGGGAGGTTTGTCTGGCTGCCCTTATCTTTCAGATCCATTTCCAGGACCTGATCTCTGCCGTTATTGCTGAGCACCACCCGATGGCGCAATATGATTTTTATCCGGGCCGACTGTATTGTATCCCCTGTTTTGTACAGAAACTGACCCTTTGCCTTTTTATCCTCAATAACGGCAAAGGCCTGTTTTTGGTCCCCTGTAACCGTGCCTAAAAGCGTGAGATCAAGATCGGTTTTTTCCATGCGTTCAATCTCAGAAGATGATATTTTTTCTGAGAACGCCCCCTTTTCACGGCTGTCAGCCAGGGCTGCATTAAAAATATTCCTGTTTACAATCTTTTGAAAATGCTTTTCAGGATACTGTCCCCTGGAATTTAACATCATTTTTTCTGTTACAGGGGCCAGGGGACGGGTATGGCAGATCTCCATTTTCAGCTCTGCGTCCAGCATTTTATAAAAGCCCTTAACGCAGAAAAAAAGCGCAAAAGCTGTAAACACAAGATTTATCAAGACAACAAGAAATTTCACGGACAACCTACAGACTTAAATTCAATTTTTCAAAGGTTCCTGTAACGGTAAAGGGGATTCCTTTGAAAGCGTCGCTGAACAGCGCAGCCATGGAAGACACCCCTGCAAGATTGGATACACAGGAGGGATCCGGGATCAACTCGCCTTTAAACGATACGCGGCTCTTTTTAAACTTTGGGTGAAGGTCCACTGTTCCCTTTAAACTTATTTTTTTAAACTCCGAGCCTGTACCAATACATTCCAGTACAGTCAGGGTATTATTATTCTGCTCATAGTGAATATCAACAGCGTTAAAATCAAACTGGTGAATTCCCAGCTGATCCAGAAAAGGACTGGATATACGGAACTTAACCCCAGACAGATGTATACGTCCTGTTCCTTTAATGCGGTCAGCAGACAGAACAGGGTATTGGCACGCTCCCTGGGCATTGAAATCAACAATAGCTGATGAAAGGCCTGACTGCAGTTCAAGCTGCTGGATCTTTAAGCGGGAAAAATTCAGATCAAGATCAGACAAGGCGAAATCTCCTGGAAAATCAGTTGTTACCCGCCCCTTTATCTCACCGTCAAAGGCATTTATATTAAGCTCTGCTGTTTTTTTCTCCTTTATAAGGGTTGTGAACTCAGGATAAATCACAACAGAATCCACCTGAAAATCCCTGCCATTTTTTAAGGAAACCTGAACAAATTCTGCTTTCAGGCCCGGGGGGAATGCCAGGGTTAATCTGTCCACATCAATCCGGGCTTCTGGAAATTTTTCAGACAGGGCAGCAGATAAACGCCCGGCCATTTGCCTTCCCGGAAAAAGCATGTATAAAAAGACCAGAAACACTGCAGCTGCATATAGAACATACAGAATATATTTTTTAATCTTCACTCCACTGCCCTTATATAGTTTAGATAGTGTCTGAACGAAAACCCCGTGTTTGGGCGAAAACGTGCCCAGCTGCAAGGCGCAAAAAAGTTTGAAACCGGAGTGTACTCAGGTACATGAGGATTTCAAACTTTTGCAGCAACGCAGCAGATGGGTGCGTTTTCGTTCAAACACTAGATAACCGTCTCAGTTTCAATTACTGCATCCATTCGTTTTTTCACATCCCCTGTTCTGGACAGGGACATGGACGTTATATACACATTCCTTCCCGAGGTTTCAATGCCCTTAAGGAAATCAACCAGTTGATCC
Organism: Thermodesulfobacteriota bacterium; assembly: GCA_034660495.1. Taxonomy (GTDB): domain Bacteria; phylum Desulfobacterota; class Desulfobacteria; order Desulfobacterales; family Desulfobacteraceae; genus DATFJZ01. The sequence goes on from JAYEJJ010000318.1 coordinate 17,266, forward strand.
AGAAACAGGGATTCAATTTTAAGTCTGACCATGGAAAGAGAGGTGTTACCGGTTTCAGACCGGCGGGTAAAAGGTTTCATATACGCCACATTTTCCTTTATTCCGCATTGTTCTGCCAGTCCTTCCAGGAAAGAAAAAAGGGAAAAGTCCGGATCATGGCCCTCAGCTAAAGCCTGACCTGGAAATGTTCTGTTTTCAAGTTCATGAAATCGCTGCTCCAGCACCATGAGTTCTTTTACAGCCAAAGTTTTTGCCATTATCTTTGCTTCAAAATTTTTTTTCTTTTCCAGTGCCGGCAGCAGAATCAGATAAAATACCAGAAAAAGTACCAGAAAAACAGATAAAATTACCAAGGCTTTTTTTTCTCGAAAAGACAGGTGAATCATTTCTTAATCTTCCCTCTATATGTCTATAATAAATTTAAACCTGACATTATTTCCTGTTTTATCTACAGCTGCACTGCTGATATGGACCTGTTCAAACATATCAGATCCCTCGATCATTTTCTTCAGCCGGTCCACATGATTAAAATCCTTTGTTGTGCCTGAAAGAATGATACGGACGGGGTTCAATACAAATCTGTCCGTGTCTATGTCAACCCCTTTTTCAATCCTGGTGGACAGCTCCAGCAGAATATCTGCCGCACCATATTCCGGGCGGTTTAAAAACTGCTGTTTACCGCCGCTGCTGCTTTTTTTTTCAGCTTCTCTTACATTCACCTTCATCTGCATGAGCGGGTCCACAATTTTTACTGTATCTGGAAAATTTCTCTTTAAAATACCTTGAGCTGTGTTATCCAGGGCTCTAACCTTTTTTTCTGCAAAAGAGACGTCTGCATGGATATAAAACAGAAAAGCAGCAAAAACCACGGGCAGCCACACACCTGCCATCACCAGGGGCTTTCTGTATTTAGTAAAAAAAGAGGCCGCTGCATATTTTCCCTGGCAGAAATTCAGGCCTGATTCTGATCGGGTAAGCTGAAGTGCAGCGCTGACGCTGTTTATATACTGGTCTTTTACATCCTGATCCTGAACCTGGACAAGCCGGCCCTTGTCAATGGGGGAAACCCTGCAGTCAAAAGACGTTTCCAACTGGTTTATAATGGCGGGTTCCTGATTGCCAAGACCTGAAACCAGAATGATTTTTGGGTAAAACCCACAGTCAAACTGCTGATTAAACCCGGTAATGGTCTGCTGAACTGCCCGGACCACCCTTTGTGTTTCCATTTGCCCCCTGAAATACCTGATTGCCGCGGTTTCCCTTTCTATACCGATAAAAACACCAGCGGTATCTTTATTGCTGTGAATGACCAGCCAATGGGGTATGGGGTTATCCCGGGTGTTAAGATAGTCAATGGTCTGAAGGTAATTGGCAAGGACATAACCGCAGGGCGCTACCAGTTCAGGCTTTATCCCCAGGCGGTCAAGGGTATGGATAACAGGGTCCAGGATCGACCGGGCAATGGATGCGGTTAAAAGGCTTGTTTGCCCCTTTTCCTGAAATACTTTTAACACAACAAAATCAGACTCGTATGCCTCATCCTTAAGGGGAAGCAGTGGATGGAGTTCAAAGGGGAGCACCTGTTTTATTCTTGCCTTTGATGAAAAAGGAAGAAAGGTATGGCGAAAGGAAAAAAACGAGGGACAAAGACAGATGGCTGTTCTGGCTGCCGAGGAAAACTCTGTTTGACTGCCAAGGGCCTCCATGGCTGATGTAATCCCGGCATTTTCCGGACTGCTGACGGCAGCCTCCCCCTGATGGTCTTCCCTGAAACCCTCCAAAGGGCTGGGATACTGGGCATGTCCATACCAGGTCAACAGATTCCCCTTAAAGGTGTTTTTGACCATTACCGCATTTATGCCCTTTCTGCCGATTTCAATGCCAAGTAAATTTCCTTTCATATACTAGTTCCCTGAAAGTGTAATAAGTCTGCAGATCATTTTCTGGGTGTCACTGTGCTTTTCCCTTTTTATCACCGCCCTGAAGGACACCCGGGTCTTGTCAACCAGGGCTGTGCTCCGGGCCGTGAAAAAACGGCTTGAATATCTTATAATACGCTCAAAGGCTTTTTTTTCTTTTTCAGACAGATCAAGGACCTGTTCATACCATCCTTTTTCAAGGGTATTGGTAAACTCACCATTGTCTTCTGTTTTGTGGCGCCTGAAACCTGCCATCTCCTCTGCCTGATCTTCCATGCCCACAGGAAGAAGGGCTGCCAGGATCTGAGGCTTTGCTGTATTTATATTCACCCGGCCTGGAAACCAGTACCCCCCTCGGGGCCCAGGCAGATCATCCATGCCGTACACCGTAAAAAAATCAGAAAGTTCCGGCTGATAAAAATTGGCTGCCCCAGATCCTTCTTTGGATACTTCACCGGATACCTCACTGGATAGTTCACCCGATACCTCACCGGATATTTCAGTTTCATCAAGAAAATCCATCACCTTTGATTTTAAAATATCCTTTGAAATCCCCTTGACCATAAACAGGGTGTTCACACAGTCAAAGCTGTCACTGGCGCAGACCACCGGGGGAACAAGTCCCTGATAATAGGCAGATTCCGCCCCGGAAATACCGGTAATGGCATCATTATCTCCTGAATCAAGCCAGTCCTTGATACAATTGATAATTTCAACGGCATCGCGATCATCAAGGGATTTGTCCGCTGAAATCAGAAGATTGAAAAATCTTTCCAAAAGGGCCCTTTGGTCCTCATTAAACAGGCTGCCGGGAAACTCTTCTATCAGGGCATTGATCTGAATCTTTCCCAGTTCATCAGATATTTCAAGCTCAAGTGTACCTTGATCAAATCCAAGCTGATCCACGGCCCTTGAAATAAAATCCGGGTCAGCCCAGTCTTCCTGGACAGAATCCATCTGCGTACTGCTGTCATTGACGTCCCTGTCCAGGATAAACATGGCAAGGTGAATACCGGAAAGGGCCATCTGCTGTGCCATGAACCTGTTTTTCTCCTGCATGGCAGACAAAGCAGCAACATTCACCTGCCTGCCGATTTCCAGTGCAGCTGCAGCCAGAACTGAAACCAGGGCCAGGGTCGCCAGAAGGGCCGTTCCTTTTTGATTTCTCACATGTTTTTTTAAGGCTGAACAGGTCATTTTTTTCCCAGGGGGAAACCCATTGGTGCGGCTTACAGAAGACGGATCTTCCAAAAAATAATACACGCATCTTGCTTGTCTTTTTGCCCGTCTCCTTTCTGCCCGTCTCCTGGGTTGCGCCAATAGGACATGTCTCCTGGGTTGCGCCAACAGGACATATTGAGGTCACAATTCATCCATATATCTCTGAACCGGCAGAACGATTCCTGTTTCAACCCTGCCGGACTTTTTCCCGCTCAATAACAGGGTAATGGCCATGGAACAGGGAACACCGTATCCAAATTCCCGGGAATCTGAATCCCAGCGGGTAAATTGATTTTTCTCTGGGTCAACCAGTATCACCTTAAATCCCTTAATATCTCTGCACACAACAGGGTCGCACAGGGTGTCTGAATCATCAAAGGGACGCAGCCTGTCTGACCGGCACAGGGAAAAGGTATTGGCATTTTCCGCCCTGACATAATAAGTGATCCTTGCCAGACCGGATTTTTCTGTTCCGTCAAATGATATATGGGATCTTGAAACAAAACTTAGCCGTGAAAAAAGACGTCCATTGACATCTCTCTGCCCGCAGTAAAATCCAAAGGGGTCCGCCTCTGAATCTGATTTTCTATATCTCGGCAAAAGGGCAATGTACAATGACCGCACATCCCTTACCAGGGGCCTCAGGGACTGCCGGATTTTTTCAGATTCGGCCATCCGGCGTTTCAAGGCGGCTGAAGAACTTGTAAAAGAGTTAAATGAAAAAAAAACGGTTGTCATTAAAATCCCGGAAATCAATACCGCCAAAAGAATTTCAATCAAGGTAAACCCTTTGCAGGTCTTGGTGCGCCTGAAAAAAAAAGGATCAAAAATTTCAGGGGACATCTGTCACATACCGCCATGTATGGAACTGCATTGAATGCTCAGGCCCTTTTGAAATGGCAACCTTGATTTTTTTGAATGCTCTATTGCCGTTTTCATTGTCATCATCAAAAAAATCAGCGTTGTCTGTAATCCTGCAGAACACGTGAAACCCGTTAAACGATTGTTCAAAAGCATCTGAAATATCCCGGGCAGTGCCAAGATCGGTTTCTATGTCTGTCAGCACTTTATCTGCAGACCAGGGCAGGGCTGAATAAAAATGCTCTGCTTCCAGAACCGCCATGTTGCCTGCCTGCATCTTAAAAAATGAAACAAGGACAATTGCCAGGATAGAGAGGCTGACCAGAATCTCCAGCAGGGTAAACCCTTTAGATGCAGTCTTTAAACAATTCATATCCCTTCACAATTTCAGCCTTTAAAAGAAATGGCTCAATCATTATGGTAATATCCCCATCCTGATCCCTGAGATGAATCATAGCCCAGTCTGAATATCCCTGTCTGCTGAATCGAATCCGGGCATGGGATTTCGGCCGGGGATCGCTGCTAAAAAACAACACATCCAGAATATCTGTCCCTGCTTCAGTACCCATCTTGTTTTCTCTGGCCTTTTCAAGGGCTTCGCTGTCCATGGCCCCATGGGTAATCCATAAACGCGCGGCTGGGGCATCAATGTGCAGCGTGTAACTGCGGCTCTGTGCAAGGGATTTTTTCTTCAAGGCATTTATCAGATCAGCTATTTTTTCGGGGGAACTGCTGTTTTCAGAAGATTGCTGAAACCGGTTAAACACCGGCAGAACAAAAAACATGACCATGCCGAGAATACTGACAGCAACAACCAGTTCAATCAGGGTAAATCCCGGTGAGGGTCTTAATTCAGTTTTCAAGTTCCCAGCTTTTAATGTCACTGTCTTTTCCGCTGCCCCCGGGGGCCCCGTCTGCACCATAGGAAATAATATCAAACGCATTGTGAACTCCCGGGCAGAGATAGAGGTACTCCCTTGACCAGGGATCTTTGGGCGTACTGTGTTTTTCAAGGTACCCCCCTTCAGGCCACTTTTTGGGAAGGGGTTCTGTTGTGGGTTCTTCCACAAGGGCAGCAAGGCCCTGCTCTGTTGTGGGATAAAACCCGTTGTCCAGCTTGTACAGCTTTAAGCCTGTTTCAAGGGCTGCAATGTCAACCCTGGCCTTGACCTGCCTGGCATCATCGGTTCTGCCCACAAGCTTCGGCACAACAAGACCTGCCAGAATCCCCAGGATAACAACCACCACCATCAGCTCTATCAGTGTAAAGCCTTTATCTTTTTTCAGCAAAGCCGGTATCCCTCTCTTAAGTTTTTTTATCCAGTGGAATTTTCTATCATATATGACAGGACAAATCCATATTTTTTCTGTATCCATTGAAGTGATCCCCAGGCTGAGACAGAATTGAAAAATAAAGGGATTGACCCCTTCTCAATCCATGATATTATTACAGGATAATCTGATTTTTTATGACATCCATGGCCTGAGCGGCCACAACAACGCATGAAAGCTGGGCATCCTTCATATCAGCATAAAAGTACTTTACACTTTTTCAGTAAAACCACCTTTAAATTAAGGAATGGTTTCAGAAAGTGTAAAGTACTTATGAAGGATGCCGAAAGCTGTTAGCTTTTAGCTGTTCGCTGAGTACTGATGGCTGACGGCTGATGGCTTTCATATAAAAACATAAAACCACAGGATACACAATGAATCTCTTGTCAGAATCTGAAATCAAAAAAGTGCTTCTGCTTGACAATGAAAGGCTGCCAAGCTTTCCCATGGCCGCAGCCCGGCTGCTTGAGCTTTCAAAGGATGAAAACGCCTCCTTAAAGGATTTTTCAAAAATTGTGGAAACTGATCCGGCTATTTCAGTCCGTGTCCTTGAAATTGTCAACTCGGCCATGTACGGACTGCAGCGGAAAACAACCGCGCTTTCCGAGGCTGTGGCCTTTCTGGGCATGGATGAAATAAAAAAACTGGCCATTGGCATGTCCATATTTAAAAATTTATTTCACCCGCACAAAAATGCACAGTTCAACCGGCTCCTATTCTGGCGGCACTGCCTTTCCGTTGCCGTTCTCAGCATGAATATTGCCAGGGAATGCAACTATCCTGAACCTGAAGAGGCATATCTTGCAGGCCTTCTGCACGATATCGGCAAAATTTTCCTGGACATCCAGGGACGTCACTCCTATGGTGATTTTATTCAAAATGCAGCCCGCGCCCATGAGCCAATAGATCAGATTGAGCGCACCACCCTGGGACTGGGACACGATGATATAGGCAGTTATTTCTGCTTAAAATGGAAATTGCCTGAAAACCTGATCAAGGCCGTAAAATATCATCACAAGCCCTTTGGGCACAAGGAATTTTCCCGTGAAGAAAACCAATTGATTTCCATTATTGCCCTGGCTGATTTTCTGTGCTGGTCCCAGGGCATAGGCTCCTTTGATTTGATTGGTCCGCCGGTTCTTTCACCGGATGTTGAAACATCCATTGACATGGCTGAAATTGATATTGTCACATGCATTGTGGAAATGAACAGGGAAATAGACAATATTTCCAGATTTTACAATTTTGCCTTTCCAAGCTCAAGCCAGCTTCAGAAAAATCTCCTCTGGACCAGTCTGAAACTTTCAAAAATCAACACAAAATACTATTACCAGAAAATACTGTTACCTGATACAGAACCTGAAAGCGATGATATCAAAGACAGCTCAGCCCTGGGAGGAGATCTTGAATTTGGCAAACTTCTGGCAAAAACCGGCAGTATAAATGAAATTCTGGATATCATCATGTACCAGGTCGGCCGGATGTTTAATCCCCTGCACTGGTCCATCCTGTTAAAAGATCCCAAAACAGAGGAAATGATCTTTTCTGTTGTTGTTGGATCCAACAAAAAAAAGCTGCAGGGATTAAGACTGCCAAAGGGAGAGGGTATAGCCGGTCATATCATGACAACCGGAGACTCCTTAATTGTTGAAAAAGTTGAACAGGACACGCGTTTCAGTCAGCGGGTGGACAAATATACCGGTTTTACAACAGAGTCCATAATTGGTACCCCTTTGAAAACAGACCAAAAAATTTTCGGCGTTATCGAACTGATCAATACGATTGATCAAAAAAATTTTACCCCCCGGGATCTCAACAAACTTTCTTTAACAGCAGAATACGCGGCCCTGGCCATTGAAAAATTCTACTATACCCAGGCTTTGAAAAATATGGCCACCCGGGACAGTCTGACCCGCCTTGAAAACCGTTTCAGCTTTGACAGAACACTTGCCAACAAGATAAAGATAAAACAGCGGTTTGGAGAACAATTGACCCTGATGGTGATTCAGATAAATGGACTGTGGAAAATCACCAAAACAAAAGGACGTCTGAAAAGCAATGAAACAATCAAAAAAACAGCCCTGGTTCTGTCCCGGACAAGGCTTAAAAGGGCTGTGCTTTTCCGTTATGATGAAGAAACCTTTGTTGTGCTTATGCCCGGAATTTCTAAAGACAAGGCAGACCACCATAAAAAAAATATTTTAAATGCATTTTACCAGCATGTGACCGACAGAACAGCGTCCGGCCCGGACATGGAAATTGCTTTCTTTCAAATTGCCGCAGAAGATATTTATCAGGTAAACTCCATTGTGGAATCCTCTTTGGTGAATTCTAAGCAGACGATTAAGGAAGAAACCGCAGAAAAAGAAGAAGAAAAGGAAGCCGCCGTTGAAAGTATGGAAGCGCATCTTCAGCCCCTGGTTCAGGAGGAAAGAGAAAAAACGCAGCCGGATTCGGTAAAAAAAGGCGTTTATGAAAAAACCGTGTCCCTCACCGGCACCTTTACCCATTTAAAAAACCGTCAGACAGGGAGTATCTGGATAAAAAAGCTCTCGTTAAAATCAATCAGGTTTAAACTCAGCACGCCCCACAATGTAATAGAAAATACTTTTCTGGATATCAAATTCAATCTGGATGATGCAAAACGCTCTCTGGTGGAACGGCGGATCGTTGTCAGGAAAATCCAAAACAACTATGTGGAAGCGGATTTCTACAACCCGCCGCCCTATGCCAAAAGTCTTGGATTTTATTTTATGAACTGAAACCTCAGGAATTTATGAAAAACATCGTCAACTTAACTTTAAAAACAACAGCTGCTGTAAAAAAAACCGCATTTCTTCACTATGGACTGCTCCTGACTGATGCCCAGGCCAAGGATATAATGGCCTGTCACAGGGTTCATAAAGACGTTCCCTTTGAAAAGCTCATAAAAATATTTCTTGAACACTCCGTTGGCCGATAAATCACAGCCTTCACAGCCTACTTGATCCGTTCAAAAAAAAATATTCCTCCTGGGTATAACGGATCCGGGGAAGGGCATTTCCTGACGGACACAACGGAGCATGAAACAGGAGAGTGCCGCCCCCAGCGGTTACCTGCAGACAAAGCAAATAAAAAGTAACAGTATATGATCATTCAAAGTGCAGCAGGACTTCTGGTGTTTATTCTGGCAGCGTTTGCCTTGAGTGAAAACCCGGGAAAAGTAAAGGTAAAAATCATCATCATCGGTGTGCTCATGCAGATTGTCATCTCTCTTGTCCTGCTGAAGCTGCCGGTCTGCAGACAGATATTTGTTTACCTCAACCATGGGGTGCTGGCCCTGGAAAGCGCCACCCGTGCCGGAACATCATTGGTGTTTGGATACATTGGCGGCGGCTCACCCCCCTTTGACATCCAAAATCCTGAAGCGGGGTTTATCCTGGCCTTTCAGGCCCTTCCCCTGATTCTGGTCCTCAGCGCCCTGTCATCTCTTTTGTTTTACTGGAAAATACTGCCGAAAACAGTTGGTTTTTTTTCAAAGATCCTTGAAAAAAACTTCACCCTCAGCGGTGCCGAAGGACTTGGCGTATCCGCCAATATTTTTCTGGGCATGGTGGAGTCGCCTCTTTTCATACGGCCCTATCTTGCCGCTATTTCAAGAAGCGGGCTTTTTACCATTATGACATCAGGCATGGCCACCATAGCAGGAACCGTTATGGTGCTTTATGCCTCCATCCTTGGCAGAACCATTCCAGATGTAATGGCCCACATCATTGTTGCCTCTGTTATCAGCGCGCCGGCAGCCATTGTGATCTCCAAAATAATGATTCCTGAAACCAGACAATTTTCAGAAGACTCACAGGAGATTGTTCCTGTCATGCACCATGAAAAACCAAGCAGTGCCATGGATGCCGTTACAAAAGGAACCCTCCAGGGAGTTGAGCTTTTAATAAATATTACGGCCATGCTGATTGTCCTGGTGGCCCTGGTTCATCTTGTGGATATTTTCATGGGGGTTCTGCCCGATGTACAGAACGCGCCACTGACACTCCAGCGGATTCTCGGCTGGATCATGGCCCCGGTGGTCTGGCTCATGGGTATCCCCTGGCAGGAGGCTGCTGCTGCAGGCAAGCTCATGGGAACAAAAACCATTCTCAACGAATTCATTGCCTATATGGACCTTGCCGCCCTGCCCGCTGAGCAGCTGTCAGAAAAAAGCCGGCTGATCATGACCTATGCCTTGTGCGGATTTGCCAATCCCGGAAGTCTCGGCATTATGATAGGGGGAATGGGCACCATGGCGCCGGAGAGACGCAGTGAAATTGTCTCCCTGGGGTTCCGCGCCATTATTGGCGGCACTTTGGCCACCTGTATGACAGGAGCAATGGTCGGCGCTGTTATCCGCTGAGCGCTCATGGTTCTTATAAAACCACCTGTCTGAACACCCCTTCCCGTTTATAGGTTAAAAACCGCGCCCTGGCAGATGCGGCAAAAACCGGCATTTTCTCATCAACAAAATCAATAATAACAGCGCTTTTCTTTCCCGGCGCCGGACGCAGAATCCGTCCCATATACTGAATCACCCGCCCGGAAAACCGCACCGGACAGGTCATGACAAGACTTGTGATTCCCGGAAGATCAAATCCTTCTCCCACCAGCTGTCCCGTTGCCACAAGATATCCGCTGTTTTGACGTCTCAATTCATTGATAATGTGCTTCCTTTCCTTTTCCGGGGTTGACCCGGTCAGTACAAAGGCATTGATGCCATGACAGCGGTCAAGTATCCCGGCTATTTCACGGCAGTGTTTTTTTCTGTCCGAGAGCACCAGGCAAATGCCCTTGTGACTTTGGGCAACAGCCGACTCACACACCTGGCAGTTTCTGTCCCTGTCCCGGGTCAGCTCAAGCAGCGCTCTGGCATAATCTGCACTGGCATCCGTGTCTGTATAAAAGCTGGTTTTTACCCAGACCACTTCTGCCTCACAGAGATTTTCAGTCCTTATGAGTTCTTTTTTTTCGATCTTCCCCTTGATCTCTCCCATGTACCAGAAAATAACCTCAGACAGCCTGTCCCTCCGAAAAGGAGTGGCTGTCAGACCTGTCCTGAATCGGCTGTTAAACCGACTCTCTGATTTGACAAACTGCATGGCAGGAACCCTGTGGCATTCATCCATAATAAGGCAGCCCGGAGAAAAATCGGATTCACTGCCCCGCCTTGCGCTGTTTTGCCGGACCCTGTAGGCGCATGAAGAACACCAAACTCCGCATGGATCAGTCCTTCACAGGCCCTGGCCTGGGAGGGTCTTAATTCACCGTGAAATTGAAACGAAACGGGATCGATTAAAGGCCTTTTATCAATGATAACAGGGTCAGACCCGTTTTTTTTCTGCATTTTCTTCAGTTCACAGATAAAGCCCTCTGGCACCTCAAGTTTTTGACCGTTGTCGGAAAAATCCGTGTAAAAGGAAAGGGCAGCCGGCAGGGTAAAGGGTCTGTACCCCTGTTTTATTGCATCAATATATTTGGGATTGTCTAAAGTTAACCGATTCTGTATCTCAAGGGATAGTTCCCTGGAAATATCTGAAACAATACAATTGTTTTTTATCTCTATTTTCACGTGATCACACCTGAAGACGGGTCCGGAGATTTTTAAAGACTCAACAACCACCGTCTAAAGACGGTGGGTTGAAATTAAGGACTGAAAGTCCGGATACGGGTCCAAGACCCGTCCTGTACGTGCTCGTACTCGTGCTCGTAAACGTAAACGTAAACGGAGTAATAATTCATAATGTTAGATCATGAAAAACTAGATGTTTATAAAGTCTCCATTGAATTCATGGCTATTGCGATCAAAATAGCTGATAGTATTCCA
>JAYEJJ010000319.1:0-7393 GCA_034660495.1 Thermodesulfobacteriota bacterium
GTGAGCAGAAGATGAACTTAGCCATCAAGCATGGCATCCTTTAAAATATCAGCAACATCAGAATCTGGAATTATAATATTGCTGCCATCTTTTTATTTTTCAACATATTTTGCCCTTAGGGATCTGGAAAAAAATAATATGCGCATATTCTTTTCCGGAAGATCCCTAACTCTCTGGACAGGTGTTTTAACGCAAGACCTGGTGGTACTTTATCCTTATTCCCTAAGCCTGTTTTTCAAAATGAAACATGCCCCAGGTAAGGTGGCCGTATTTACCGCCGATGACCCAGTGTTCCAGTCCCTTTTTCATATTCTGTATGTATGTTTTGCTTACTCCCTGCTTTATCAGCTCATCTTCCTTTGTTTTTGTATCTTCCAGCACTTTTGCGTAGTGGTTGACCAGGCACTGTGGCTGGTTGACATACCTGTGAACCTTCATGCCGAGCTGTTCAGCTGTTTTGCAGTAAAACTCCGGGGTGGCCAGGGATTCCAGAAGGATTCTTTGGAGTATGGGGTCCAGATACTCTTCATAGCAGTCCTCGGTCTGCATGGGATCGGTAAAAATCATTTCTCCGCCTTTTTTAAGAACCCTCAGGGCTTCGGCAAGGACTTTTTCCCGGTTTCCAGAGTGGAGAATGGCATCCTGGGACCAGACAATATCAAAGGTTTCATCGTCAAAGTTTATGTTTTCAAAGTTACCTTCCTTGACATCAATGAGATGGTCCAGGCTCTGCTCTTTGTTCATTTTTTTGTTCCGGTCATTTTCCACTTCACTGAGGTTAAACGCGGTTACTCTGCATCCATGGGTTTTGGCCAGATACCTGGCACTGCCGCCTATGCCAGAGCCCATATCCAGCACCTTTGTTTTTTCTGTGATGGGCTTTGCAAGGGATGCAAGGTTTTTTACCGTTCTCCGGCTGGCTGTGAAGATATCCTCTTCCGGTTTTCTGAAGGTGCCCACATGGAGATCTTCTCCCCCCCACACCGTGTAGTAAAATGTATCTGCATCAAAGCTGTTGTAGTATTCCCGTGCTGTGTTTACAGCTGTGTTGTCTTTTGTCATCGTTACTTATCCTCCATGTCTTCGTCACTGATATATTTTTCAGCAACATGAATAAAATAGTCAGGCTCTTCTTCTCTGTATGTTTCTTCAAAATCACCTAAGGTGTCAACTTTTTGAAACCCCACCTGGAACATCAGTTTTTTCAGGTAATCTTTGCGGATGGGGTACATGTTCAGGTAGTACTCTTCCCCGTTGTGGAATGTGTATTTAAATCTGGCAAGCCCTTCATCTAAGTACTCCGGCTCTGCCGTCACATTCTCACCGCAGTAGTAGTATTTATGTTTTGTCTTGAACCCATTGTCCAGCATGTAGTCGTAATTTCGCTGATCCAGGATTAAAATGCCGTCATGGGCAAGCATGGCGTAAAACTCAGCCAGTGCTTTACGTCGTCCCTTCTCGCTGAAGAGATGGGTAAAGGAGTTGCCAAGGCAGATGATGGCATCAAATTCGCCGTGGACATCCCGGTTCAGCCTTCTCCAGTCGGCATTGACCGCCTGAAGGATGTGGCCGTATTTTTTCGCATTTCTAAATGCCTGGATCAGCATGTTGGGGCTGCCGTCAACACTGGTTACATCGAATCCTTCGTTTAACAGCCGCACCGAGTGGAATCCTGTACCCGTGGAAACATCCAGGATTTTATGCTTTCCCCTTTCTTTAAGGGTTTTGATGAAAAAGTCGCCTTCGCCCTTTGCCCGGGCCTCCCAGTCAATGAGTTCATCCCATTTTTCTGAAAAACTTTTTACATATTCGCTGGAGTAGTGATCCGATTCCCTGATTTCCGTTGGGTTTCCATCAAATTCCTGTTCTTTGATAAAGTTCATGGTTATTCCTTTTAATTTTTTTGATTTTTGTTTTACCCAAACCAATATTAGGAATTGGTGTTTTTTTTTAGGCATATAGAATATTGCATTCTATAATTTAGCGAACAAAATAATACGTGATTAGATTGTGAGCCTTAGATCATAGAGTATTGATTTTTCAATGTCAAGAAAAAATATTATTTTTTTTAATAAGAATAAAAGAGGTTTTTAAATATTTTTTTTTATTGGACTCAAACTATTTGTATATATTAAAATGCCCATAGCTGAATGGAAAAATGGTTTGACGCGATATAAAAATTTAAACGCCTCTTTTCCATTTTATGGCTAAGAGGCGTTTTGGGGCAGGGTTTTGGGGTATAACAGGGGTTATTTTCCGGCCATCATGGCGGCAATATCGTCTTCCACGGTGCCGATGGGCTTGATGTCAAATTTTTCCACCAGAACATTTGTCACTGTGGGCGACAGAAAGGCCGGCAATGTGGGCCCAAGGCGGATACCCTTGACACCAAGGGAGAGCAGGGCCAGCAGTACGGTAACGGCCTTTTGTTCGTACCAGGCAATATCGTAGGATATGGGCAGGTCATTAATGTCGTCCAGTTCAAATGCCTCCTTGAGTTTCAGGGCAATAACTGCCAGGGAATAACAGTCGTTGCACTGGCCGGCATCCAGAACTCTGGGAATGCCGCCGATGTCGCCAAGGTCAAGTTTGTTATAGCGGTATTTGGCGCAGCCGGCTGTTAAAATGACCGTGTCTTTGGGCAGGTTTTCAGCCACCTCCGTGAAGTAACTCCTGGATTTCTGCCGGCCGTCACATCCTGCCATGACCACAAAGCGCTTGATGGCGCCGGACTTAACCGCTTCAATGACTTTGTCCGCAAGGGCGAGCACCTGGTTGTGGGCAAATCCGCCAACGATTTTTCCTGTTTCAATTTCTTCAGGCGATTTGCATTGTTTTGCCAGTTCAATGGCCGGTGAAAAATCCTTGGCACCGCCATCGGTCCGCTTTTCAATATGTTTTGCACCGGGGTAGTTGACCACGCCCGTGGTGAACAGCCTGTCCAGATAGGTATTGCTTTTTTTGATGGGGATCAGGCAGTTGGTGGTTAAAATAAGGGGGCCGTTGAATGATTCAAATTCCTTATTTTGATGCCACCAGGAGCCGCCGTAATTGCCTGCAAAATGGCTGTATTTTTTAAAAGCAGGATAATAGTTGGCCGGCAGCATTTCACCGTGGGTGTAAACATCCACACCGGTTCCCTCGGTCTGCTTGAGAAGCTTTTCCATATCTTTTAAATCATGGCCGGAAATCAGGATGCCGGGATTTTTTCTGACGCCGATGTTAACCTCGGTTATTTCAGGATTGCCGTAGGCTCCGGTGTTTGCCGTATCCAGCAGGGCCATGGTATTGACAGCGGTTTCCCCGGCCTTCATGACCATGGCAACCATGTCGTCAACGGAAAGATCCTTTGTGGTGGAAGCCAGTGCCTCCATGATAAACCCGTAGATGTCGTCTTTTTCATGACCCAGTATGGCGGCATGATCGGCATAGGCTGCAACGCCCTTAATGCCGATGATGAGCAGTTCCCTTAAGGAACGGACATCCTCGTTGGGAGCAGCTGTAATGCGGACCTCATCGGACAGGGCCCTGGCCATGATATCCTCTTTTTTTTCAGCAGACCAGACAGCGCAGTCCGGAAGTGTCCCGGAAACAGCAGAGCCTGCCTTTTCTTTGAGCTCATCTCTGATTTCAAGCCCCTGTTTGATCTGGTTGATAATAACATCGTCGTCCCAGGCCACATTGGAAATCGTTGTAAACAGGGCTTCGCATATAAAATGGCCTGCCTTTTTATCCACAGAACCCTGTTCCCTGAGTTTTTCGCCAAAGACAGAAATGCCCTTGCATACATAGATGAGCAGATCCTGAAGATCTGCAGTTTCCTCGGGTTTGCCGCACACGCCTTTTACAGTGCAGCCCTGGTTTTTAGCGGTTTCCTGACATTGAAAACAAAACATGATGTAACCTCCTTAATTTAAAGGTAATGGTGATTTGATGAAAATTTAACGGCATTGCATAGGTCGCAAAGTAAAGCTTCCAGAGGGATACCATTGAAACGGGCGGCATCCTCGATGGTATGAAACGCTTCAGCCGGGCATCCGATACAGGGCATTTTCCGTTTAATAAAGACAGAGATGGTTGACGGATAGTCATCCAGCAGTCTGCTTATGGTGATTTTTGAATGAATCTTCATGGTTTCTCAGGATAAAGGATTAAAAGGTACAGGTCTTTGCGTTGGCGCAAACAGAGGATATTTTATTTATCAAGGGGTTATGGATCAGCCGATTTCATGGATCAGCCGCTCTCATGGATCAGCCGATTTCAGAAAACAGGACAAGGGCATGGACGTTGGTGATTGTGATTTTTTCCCTGCCCGACTTGATCCAGCCTTTTTTTTCCCAGACACTCAGGGTCCGGCTCACCGTAAACAATGTGGTGCCGGCATAATCTGCCATTTCCTGGCGGCTTATGGGGAAGGGGATTTCAATGCCGGCGCTGGTTTTGATACCGCCGTGCTTCATGATGCGCAGCAGGGTCCGGGCAATGCGCTGATCAACCTGTTCCGCAACCAGTTCCAGATACCGGGTCTGGATTTCATCAAGGCGTGTCACTGCCACTTCCAGCAGTTTAATGGCAAGTTCCGGATATTTGAACATGAGATGAACCATGATTTTCCTGTTCCAGCTGAGGATTTCTGTCCGGCCGACAGCCAGCGCTGTTACAGGATATTCTGATCCTTTAAATACGGCAATGGCAGCGGTCAGCTGGCCGGGATCAATGTACCGGACAATGGCTTCTCTGCCCTGTTCGTGGAGTTTGGTAAGCTTCAGCCTGCCTTTTAAAACCAGGTGGCAGCTGACTGCGGGATCACCCTGGCTGAACAGGATATCATCGGATTCAAGCCGGGCATGGCGGCCCTGAGTTAAAACATCAATGAGCTTCTCCTGTTTTAACCCTGATGCAAATTCAGATGATTTCAATATTTTTAATATGTCAGGATCGGGTTTCATTTTAAAGCTTTTCTGCCAGAACTGCAGCACCAATGGCGCCGTTTTCCTGGGCGGACGGGTTGACTTCAATGTGAAGGCCCAGGCGGTTTTCCAGGGCCTTGACCATGCCGATATTTTTAGCTACTCCCCCTGTCATCATGACCGGGGGCTGAATTTTTATTTTAAGCGCCAGAATAGCGATGCGGGCCGCTGCAGATTCATGGATGCCGGCAATGATGATGTTTCTTTTGTGCTGACCGGATGATATCATGGATATGACCTCGGATTCGGCAAATACCGTGCATATACTGCTGATTTTTGAAGGAGAAGAGGCGGTCAGTGAAATATCGCCCATGTCCTCAAGATCCACTTCCATCACCCTTGCCATGACTTCGAGAAAGCGGCCGGTGCCTGCGGCGCATTTGTCATTCATGGCAAAATTGTCTACCTCTCCCCGGCTGTTTAAAGCAATGGCTTTGCTGTCCTGGCCGCCCACATCAATGATCCCTTTTATCTCGGGGTTGAGAAAACAGGCGCCGGCACCGTGACAGAGGATTTCTGTGATCTGTTTTTCTGCAAAGTCAACGCTTTTGCGGCCGTAACCTGTGGCAACAACGGCTTTGACATTTTTTTCAGAAAATTCAAATTTTTCAAGGATTTCATTGAAGACCCGTCTGCCTGCAGTAGAGGCCTGGTACCCTGTGCCCGTTAAATGGGTTCCGACGAGTTTATTGTGTTTTACAATTGCTGCTTTGGCCGTTATTGAACCAATATCTATTCCCACAGAAATCATTCAGTCAACACTCCTTTTATATGAAAGCCGTCAGCCATCAGTACTCAGCTAACAGCTTTCATGCTTTGTTGTGCCTGTTAAGGCAAAGGCATGGACGTTTATATGAAACATCCGTTTAAGAGCCCCTATCGGTTGCCTGTCAGGAACATTGAGACCCACAGGTAACCGCTGGGGCATGATATCCATCTGTCCAAAGGAGTAGGGCTTGCACGAGCGGTTGGAATGCATGACAACCCCGTCGGCACGGTAGAATTTGACCATGTTGACGATTTCTTCGGCCATCTGGTCTATGCCCAGGTTGAGGTAAATCTGGGCATACCCGTCTGCCATGGAATCCAGAAAACGGGTTTCATCCAGATACTTCATGGAACTGCACCAGGCCGAGGTGTAGGTGTCTGCCACCAGGCAGGCATTGTGGCTTGAAAATTTTTCAGATAACCATTTGAGTTTATGCCATATGGGCAGGTTGTCCCAGAGCAGGCGGTATCTTTCCCGGGGAACAGCAGAAATTTTGTCTTTAACCCGCTGATTCATCTCATCCATGAGTTCTGTGTAAAAATCCACAGCTGTGTGTGCCCCTTAAGGTGACGATCAGGGCGAGAAAGAAGAACGCATCAAAGGCACTCATGGGCGAGGGAATATTGGCCGTGGTGTTGAGCACCTGCTGCCAGAGCTGCTGAGCTTCAATGGAAAGCCGTCCCACTTCAGTCATACGGTCCGGGTCCAGTTTTTTTCCTGTTAGGGTTTCAAGAAATTCAATGTACTCTCTAATCTGGGCGCGGACATAGGTTTTCATTTCAGGGGTAAACCCGGTATGGCAGACAGGGGTATCCAGGATAAACAACGGCACATTAAAATACCGGGACAGGATTTCATACCATTTCAGAACAGTACCGCAGATGTTGTTGCAGCATATCAGCATATCCGGCTCTGGCAGCCCGCCCACCGGGCCTCCTTTGAATTTTGCACAGGCAATGTCCACCCTGGCATAGGAGCAGAGGTCGTTGCTGTACCCCATGGATTCCGCTTTTCTGCAGAAGTCCTCTCCCATTTTGGAGGCACCGATCATGGCACCGTGAATTTCAGGATAAATGGGAAGAATATCCATGGCAACAAGAGGTTCCACCGGACCTCCCGATGTGATCCAGGCAATTTTTCTGCCCTTGCCTGAAGCCTCCATGGCTTCCAGATAATAGGCGGTCATGAGATCCCGCATTTTTTTGGCTGATTTTATTAGTCTCCTTTAAGGTTAAAACCCCCGCCTTTTAGGCGGGTAGCTTTAGCTATGATCTTTGCGTGCTCGTGCTCGTGCTCGTGAACGTAAACGTGTTCGTTAACGTGGTTGACATAATTTCAGAACTCCTGACCTCAGCTAATTTTGAATGCATAATCATCTTCTATATATAGTATTTTTTTTGAAAATAAAGACAATAAGCACAATATATGGTATTTGTCTGGTTTTTTTTATGCATTTGAAATTACGATCCTAAATTTGAATATTTTCAGTTAAAACAATATATTAGGTTTGTGGTGTCAGGAGCTCTGAATTTTGTAAGCATTGAGACTATACGGATAAGTAAGGCTTTGCCTTGCTTAAAGGATTGTATATCATCAATTTTTAACATTTGGCAAACATCAATAATAGCAGCACATTCCATTGCTGAGCCTCTTG
>JAYEJJ010000320.1:0-28210 GCA_034660495.1 Thermodesulfobacteriota bacterium
AAACACTGACCTCAGAGCCCTCGGCGTGTGGAGTACCTTGGGATGACTATATATTCCAATGTAACGCAGCCACCAATTTTTCTGTGGCTTAGGCTAATCAACCGGGCTTACAAGTTGCCTTGCAAGCTCCTGAGTCTTTAGCTCAGAGGTTGTTGATCTTTCTTGGCTTTCATCAAGTCAAGGCACAGGGCATTATAGTCGTTGACCGCACGTTCGATCCCCCAGAAAGTATCTGTTGCGGTTTGCAGAAATCCGGTAATGGCCCTGGGTCTTATTTCCGGTTGTGTGTGTCTGGCGGAAGGGTAGGGGGTGGCCTGCTCGGCCATGTGGCGGAAGTGCATGGGAATCGAACCCACCCGGGACGGTATCAGCGCCCCACATCGGATTTGAAGTCCGAGGGCCCCACCAGTGAGCCGCGCACTTCCGCAGACTGTTTGTGATTCAGCAGATGATGTGCGAGTATACCTGAACAGCCGGGTTTGTCAACCTGTTTTTTAGACAAATCATCTCCATGGGATGCCCGTTGAGACGGTATGGGGTGCTCGGTCGGAATCCATGGTATTGCTGGGTAAGAGTGCATGGAAAGCAGTTTCATATTACCTTTTCTCCGGTGATCACAGTGCCCTTTGTCCGGGCAGGAGATCAGATGCAGGGGGGTAATACCACAAAAGCCCTTCTTTTTTTTATTTTCTATGGAACTTCAATATAAAATTTAGTATACATAGAGTCTATGTGCGTAATAATCCAAATCTTAAGTTTATCCAGAGAGGTGCTAATGGTTAACAGCGGGAGACTGGCTGATTGTTTTTCCAGATTGGTCACAATTGATTCTGTGTCAAGGGAAGAGGGCCGGATTGCTTCAGAACTCAGTGACATTTTAAAGGATATGGGGGCCGGTGTTTATTTTGATAATGCAGGAGAAGCCCTTGGGGGAGAATGCGGCAATCTGGTGGCAAAATTTGAGGGCAGTGTCAAAGCTGAGCCTTTATTCCTTTGCGGACACATGGATACTGTGGAACCGGGAAGAGGCGTTAAGCCGTCTTTCGAGGACGGTATTTTTAAAAGTGACGGCACGACCATTCTGGGCGCGGACGATAAATCTGCCCTTGCCATTATCATTGAGGTGCTGAAGGTGATTTTTGAAAACAATCTCCCCCATCCCCCCATTGAAGTGGTGTTTACCATATGCGAGGAAATTGGGCTGCTCGGAGCAAAGCATTTTGACTTCTCCCTGCTGGAATCCAGAATCGGGTATATCCTGGATTCAACAGAAACAGACGGGATCGTTACAAGGGCCCCTGCTGCCGGCAAGTTTACCATTCGGGTGCATGGCAGGGATGCCCATGCCGGAGCCGCTCCGGAAGACGGGATCAATGCCATTTCCCTTGCCGCAAAAGCCATGGCAAATTTTGAGTTCGGAAGGATTGATCATGAAACCACATGCAATATCGGTCTTATTCATGGGGGGAAAGCCACCAATATTGTGCCTGATCTTGTTACCATTGAAGGAGAGGCAAGAAGCCATGATCAGAAAAAACTGGACAGGGTGACTGGAACCATTTTTAAATCCTTTTATGATGCTGCGGATGAGATCCGTAAAGACAATGAAACCGTTCCTGATATTGAGGTGGATTATGCCCATGATTTTTCAGCCACCAATATTGATGAGGATCATATCGTGGTCAGGCTTGCCAGAAAAGCTGCGGCCAATCTCGGCAGATCCATGGAATCAAAAACCATTGGAGGCGGGGCCGATGCCAATGTGTTCTGCGCCAAAGGAATTACAGCCGGGGTCATGGGCACTGGAATGCAGGATGTGCATACACTCAGGGAATCTATAAAATTGTCAGATATGGTGGAAACCGCAGCGCTGGTTTTAGAAATCATCAGGATACATGCCCACGGAGAAATTTAATTGTATGATAGCCTATTTTGATCTGTTTTCCGGAATCAGCGGGGATATGACCCTTGGCGCCCTTGTTGATCTTGGCGTTCCACCTGCCTGGCTTAAGGAGAAGATATCAGCGCTTCCCCTGGAGGGATTTGATATCAGGGGTGAGCACGTCTGGCACAACGGTATAAAAGGGGTGACTCTTTTTGTTGATGTTGATGACCATTCTCCGGCAAGAAATTATATGGAGATAAAAAAGCTGATTACGTCTTCATCCCTTTCAGACCGGGTGAAAACATTGAGTTTGTCCGCCTTTGAAAAAATTGCCAGGGCCGAGTCCAAAATTCACGGGTCTGATCTTGAAAAGGTCCATTTTCATGAAGTGGGCGGGATTGATGCCATTGTTGATATTGTTGGATCTTTTCTGGGGGTGGAATACCTGGATATAAAATCGGTGTCTGCATCCAAAATTTCTCTGGGCTCAGGGTCGGCTGTGTGCAGCCATGGGGCTATCCCTGTTCCTGTTCCGGCGGTTACATCTATCCTAAAGGGCTGCCAGATCAAACCATCCGGCGTTGATATGGAACTTGTAACGCCCACCGGCGCTGCCATCATTACCACCCTGACCACCCAGTTCGGGGACATACCGGATATGGTCATGGGAGATTCCGGGTATGGTGCAGGGAAAAGAACACGCAATGACGGGCTGCCCAATCTGCTTAGAATTATAACCGGTACACCGGACCCCTCTCTGAATCGAGGTCCTTTTAAGGCCAATACCACCTGCAGACAGGAAAGCATTTTTCTGGTTGAAACATCCATTGATGACATGAATTCGGAAATTTCAGGATATGTCATGGAACAGCTGTTTAATGCCGGGGCCCTTGATGTGTGTTATCTTCCGCTTCATATGAAAAAGAACAGACCCGGCACCCGAATGGAAATTATCTGCAGCAAAAAAAATCTACCTGAAATTCTTGAGCTTCTATTAACCGAGACCACAACAACAGGGGTCAGGTACCATGAGCAGAACAGAGTGGTGCTGGACAGAAGCCAGATTGCAGTAAAAACAAGATTTGGTGTTATCAATGCCAAACAGATCACTGCGCCAGATGGAAAAAGCCATCTTTCACCTGAATTTGAATCCTGCAGAACCATTGCCAGAGACAGGGGACTCCCCCTGAAAGATGTTTATCATCAAGTATGCCTTGACATGGACAGGGTCAGACTATAAAAGTAAAATTTATGGCTGTCAGATGAGGCTGAAAAAATTCTGGGAGGACATGACCCCGGCGCTATTGTTATAGATGAGATAGCCGGGTTTTCAGTGGCCATGGCAGGCCTGCCCGTAACCCCTTATTCCCTTGGCGCAGGGTTTGTTATTTTCCGGTTTTTTGATATTGTCAAGCCGCCGCCGGTGAGATATTTTGAGAAAAATTTCTGCAGAGGACCGGGCATTGTTCTGGATGACATTGCTGCTGGTCTGTTTACACACATTATTTTATGTTTTTTTTGTCAGGTAGCAAGTTGAAATAAGTTGTGCATATTGTGCCGAATTTTTATTTGTTTTCAAGGCGGGACAAGGTGCGCATAACGAGCTGTGTAAACCTTGTCCCAACGAAGAAAACAGATAAAAAGGCAAGCAGGATGTATAAGTTATTTTAACTTGCTGCCTTAGTTCCCGGATGGATAAATTAAGGAGATGTTGATATATGGATCATTCAGCAGAAAAAGACAAAGCTGTAAAAACGGCCATGACTCAGATAGAACGTCAATATGGCAAAGGTGCCATTATGAAGCTTGGCGGCAGGGAGATCCAGGCTGTACCAGTTATCCATACCGGTTCCCTTGCCCTGGACAAGGCCCTGGGGGTGGGTGGACTGCCAAGGGGAAGAGTGGTTGAGATCTATGGTCCGGAATCTTCCGGCAAGACCACCCTGGCGCTGCATGCCGCGGCTGAAGCCCAGAAGGAAGGGGGTATTGCCGCATTTATTGATGCAGAGCATGCCCTGGATGTTGCCTATGCCAGACAACTTGGTGTGGATTGTGATGAGCTTCTGGTGTCCCAGCCGGATACAGGGGAGCAGGCCCTTGAAATAGCGGATATGCTGGTAAGAAGCGGTGCCGTAGACATCATGATCATTGATTCTGTGGCTGCCCTTGTGCCACGGGCGGAGATAGAGGGGGACATGGGAGATTCCCATATGGGGCTCCAGGCAAGGCTGATGTCCCAGGCATTGAGGAAATTGACCGGTACCATTGGCAAAACCCATACCACAATTATCTTTATCAATCAGATCCGGATGAAAATCGGCGTTGTATACGGCAACCCCGAGACCACCACCGGCGGTAATGCCCTTAAATTTTACTCGTCAGTCCGGCTGGAAATACGAAAGGCCGCAGCCATTAAGGACGGTCAGGAGGTCATTGGCAACCGTACCAAGGTCAAGGTGGTCAAGAACAAACTGGCGCCCCCGTTTAAAAGTGTTGAGTTTGATCTTTTGTACGGCGAAGGCATATCCAGGACAGGAGATTTGCTGGACATGGGGGTGGAGCTTGAGGTAATCGAAAAAAGCGGGGCCTGGTATTCCTATGAAGGAGAGCGCATAGGTCAGGGCCGTCAGAATGTCAAGGTGTTTTTTAAAGAAAATCCTGAAATGTTTGACAAGATAACAGCTCAGGTCAGGGAAAAACTGGGGCTTCCGTCTGATGCAGCTGAAGCCAGGGGTAAAAAAGAGAGTGAAAATTAAAACAGGAGTTATCCATGACAGGTAATGAAGCCCGCCGGATATTTATTGAGTATTTTCAGAAACACAGCCACCAGAAGGTAAGAAGCGCCTCCCTGGTGCCCAGGGATGATCCCACGCTGCTCTTTGTGAATGCTGGAATGGTGCAGTTCAAAAGGGTGTTTACCGGCGATGAAAAAAGAGACTATGATCAGGCTGTCACGTCTCAGAAATGTGTCCGTGCCGGAGGAAAGCACAATGATCTGGAAAATGTGGGGTATACAGCCAGGCACCATACTTTTTTTGAAATGCTGGGCAATTTCTCCTTTGGCAGTTATTTCAAGGAAAAGGCCATTGTGTTTGCCTGGGACCTTTTGACAGAAGGCTATAAGTTTGACAGGGAAAAACTCTGGGTGTCGGTTTATCTGGATGATGAGGAAGCCTATGATATCTGGCGGGACAGGGTAGGGGTTTCTGAAGACCGCATTGTCCGCCTGGGAGAGGAAGATAATTTCTGGTCCATGGGAGATACCGGGCCCTGCGGCCCCTGCAGTGAA
Organism: Thermodesulfobacteriota bacterium; assembly: GCA_034660495.1. Taxonomy (GTDB): domain Bacteria; phylum Desulfobacterota; class Desulfobacteria; order Desulfobacterales; family Desulfobacteraceae; genus DATFJZ01. The sequence goes on from JAYEJJ010000320.1 coordinate 5,175, forward strand.
ATTTACATTGACCGGGGGGAAGCCTTTGGGTGCGGACGCCCCGAGTGTGCCGTGGGATGTGACTGCGACAGGTTCCTTGAGCTGTGGAATCTGGTTTTCATGCAGTATGACAGGGACAATAACGGCAATATTACCCCGCTGCCCAAACCCTGTATTGATACCGGCCTTGGCCTTGAAAGGGTTGTTTCTGTGCTCCAGGATGTGCCCACCAACTATGAGACAGACCTTTTTCGCCCCATCATGGAAACGGTGGCCGAGCTTTCCGGACGGGAAATAAAAGAATCCAATGAGGTTGAAGTGGCCATGAAGGTGATTGCAGATCACAGCCGGGCCGCTGCCTTTCTGATCTGCGACGGGGTCCTTCCCTCCAATGAGGGCAGGGGATACGTGCTCAGGCGCATCATGAGACGGGCCATTCGATACGGCAGAAATATTGGTTTGATAGAGCCTTTTCTCCATGTCACAGTGGAAAAGGTGTTTGATATCATGGCCCAGGGGTATCCAGAATTAAAAGAGTCAGCTGCCTTTATTTTAAATGTTGTAAAAAACGAGGAACAGAAATTTTCCGAAACCCTTGATACCGGACTCAAACTCTTGACTGAAACCCTTGATGATATTAAACACCAGGGAAAAAGGGAGATTCCCGGAGATATAATATTCAAGCTTTACGATACCTATGGGTTTCCTGTGGATATTGTTACGGATGTCGTCAAAGACAGTGATGTTTCTCTGGATATGGCGGGGTATGAACAAGCCATGCAGGCCCAGAAAAACAGGTCAAAACGTTCTAAAACCTTTGCAGGGGTTGGAGATGCGTATAAGGGGCTGACAGCCGAAGGGGTTCAGACAGCGTTTGTCGGGTATGACACCCTGACAGCGCAGTCACAGATTCTGCTTCTGGTCAAGGATGACAAGGAAACTGCATCTGCCCGGATGGGAGATGCCGTTGAAATTGTTACAGAAAAGACCTGCTTTTATGCTGAATCCGGTGGCCAGGCCGGGGATATCGGTGTGATTTCAGGGGATAATTTTAAAATCAGGGTAGACAATACTTTTTCCAATCCCACAGGACTGAAAATTCACCAGGGTGAAGTGACCTCCGGCACGGTAAAAAAAGGGGATACTGCGGATTTAAAGGTGGATGAAAAGGCCAGGGCGGCCACAGCAAAAAATCATACAGCCACCCATATCCTTCAGGCTGCACTGAGAAAGGTGCTTGGCGATCATGTCAAGCAGTCAGGCTCCCTGGTTTCAAAAGATCGTCTCAGGTTTGACTTTACCTATTTTTCAGCATTGGATCACGAGCAGATTCAGGCCGTTGAACATGAGGTCAATCTTCATATTATGGAAAACTGCCCGGTAAATACCTTTGAGATGGATATGGATGAGGCTGTGAAATCCGGAGCCACTGCTTTGTTTGAAGAAAAATACGGGGACAGGGTCAGAGTGGTTTCCATGGCAGGATTCAGCAGGGAACTCTGCGGTGGCACCCATACGTCCCACTCCGGGAACATCGGTTTGTTCCTCATTGTTTCAGAAGGGGGGATTGCCTCGGGGATCAGGCGGATTGAAGCGGTTACCGGGGAAAGCGCCCTTGCCTTTCTCCATGAACATATGGCTGTTCTTGAAGAAATATTCCAGATTGTAAAGGGATCAAAGAAAATGGCAGCTGAAAAGGTGGCCGGCCTTTTTTCAGAAAAAAAGGCCATGGAAAAGGAGATTGCCTCACTCAAGTCAAAACTTGCCCTGGCGGCTGTGAACAAAATGGATGAGGATGTAAGGGAAATCAACGGGGTTAAATTCCTTTCCAGGCGGGTGGATATTGAAAATCCCTCCCAGCTGAGAGATCTGGCGGATAAATTTAAAAATACCATTGGGTCGGGGGTGGTGCTTCTGGGGGCCCAGTCAAACAGCAAAGCCCTTTTGATTTCTGTTGTCACAGATGATCTCACCCATCGCTACAAGGCCGGTGATATTGTTAAAAAGGCAGCCGCCATTGTGGGCGGCGGCGGCGGCGGCCGGCCGGATATGGCCCAGGCCGGCGGATCACAGCCGGAACATCTGGATAAGGCCCTGACATCGGTTTTTGAGGTATGACCGCTTATTTTATCAGACGTTTGATGTTGATTGTCCCGACCTTTATCGGCATCACCATTATGGTGTTTGCCATCACCCGTTTTGTGCCGGGCGGGCCCATTGACAGAATTATATCCAATGCCCGTCAGATGCAGGCCTCCAGCCATTCTTCAGGCAGTCTTTCCGGTGATTCTTCCCAAGGGGCGGGACAGCCCCTTTCCAAAGATCAGATTCAGATGCTCAAAGCCTATTACGGATTTGACAAACCTTTGGTGGTCAGTTATGTTTCATGGCTCGGAAAGGTGCTGACCGGGGATCTGGGGCATTCCACACGGTATTATGACCCGGTGTGGAAAATGATAAAGGAGCGCATTCCCATTTCCCTTTATTTTGGCCTGCTCACCATGATCATTGTTTACGGGGTGTGTATCCCCCTTGGGATCACCAAGGCCGTCAGACACAGATCCGGATTTGACAATATATCATCGGTTATCATTTTTATCGGCTATGCCATTCCAGGATGGGTTGCAGGGGTTATGATGCTGGTAATATTTGCCTCTAATAATGACATATTTCCCCTGGGCGGTCTGGTGTCGGACATGTTTGACGAGATGACGCCCATGGAGCAGATTTTAGACATAGTCTGGCATACTGTGCTGCCCCTTTTTGCCTATGTGATCGGTTCCTTTACAGTGATGACCCTGCTGATGAAAAACACCCTGATGGACAATCTGGCGGCCGATTATGTGAGAACTGCCATTGCCAAAGGGCTGTCCTTTAAAAAGGCGGTTTTCCGTCATGCCTTGAGAAACAGCATGATTCCCATAGCCACCCATTTTGGCAATAATATTTCTATCATCCTCATGGGGTCGTTTTTGATTGAAAAGGTGTTTAATATCAATGGCATGGGGCTTCTAGGATATGAATCGGTTGTGGACAGGGATTATCCTGTTGTCATGGGTATCCTTGCCATCTCCGCCCTTTTATTTATGACTGGAAATATCCTTTCTGATATCTGCGTGGCCATTGTTGATCCCCGGGTAAGATTTCAATAAGCCTATGACGCCTTTGACCAGAAAAAAATGGAAGCGGTTCATCTCCATTAAACGGGGCTTTTTTTCCTTTATCCTGTTGACAATATTAATTGTGTTGTCTTTGCTTGCCGAGGTGTTTATCAGCAACAGAGCCCTGCTTGTTTTCTATAACGGCAAATTGTACTTTCCCGCCTATGGAGAAATGATTCCCGGGAACACCTTTGGATTTGACTACAGGTATGAGACCGATTACCGGACATTAAAGAAAAAATTCTCCAGTGAAAACACCGCTGATTTTGTCATCATGCCCTTTGTTCCCTATAATGCCTGTGAAAATGATCTCAAGCTCGGGGCCTATCCCCCTTTTGCCCCCTCATTCAAGGATCAGCATTACCTGGGGACAGACAATGTGGGCAGAGATGTGCTTGCCCGGCTGGTCTACGGGTTCAGGACTGCTGTCTTTTTTTCCGTGATTCTGCTGGTGTTCAACTATGTGGTCGGGATTTCCCTGGGGTGTATCATGGGGTATTTTGGCGGAAAATTTGATCTTTTTTTCCAGAGAATTCTGGAAATCTGGAGCAATATTCCCTTTTTGTATGTGGTGATTATTATTTCATCCATTATTGTTCCCAACTTTTTCATTCTCCTTTTGATTATGGCTTTTTTCGGGTGGATTCAGATGACCTGGGTAATGCGGACCCTGACCTACAAGGAAAAGGAAAGGGAGTATGTGCTGGCCGCCAGATCCCTTGGCGCTTCCCATGCCCGGATTATTTTCAGGCATATTATTCCCAATACCATTTCCGTGATTGTTACTTACGCGCCTTTTGCTGTTTCCGGCGGGATTGTGGCCCTGACCTCCCTTGACTACCTGGGGTTTGGACTGCCTCCGCCCACACCCTCATGGGGCGAGCTTCTTTCCCAGGGCTGGTCTAATATGAGCGCCTGGTGGATATCCGCCTCGGTTGTAACGGCACTGATTGTGACCCTTATGCTGGTTACCTTTACCGGCGAAGGCATACGGGAAGCCCTTGATCCAAAAATGCATACCATCTATGAATAAATATGTCCCATTGGCGCAACGCAGGAGAGGGTTAAAAAGACAAGCAAAATGCGTGGATTCTTTTTGGGAAAATTCTTAAAACTCAGTCTCAGGCCGCTGCAGGGCTGATTGCTTTTGGGGTCCAGAGGGCCTGTTCCATGGTCCGCCGTGGGGTCAGGCTTCGGTTATTGCGCTTTTGTTTAAATTTAAATTTGCCTTTAAATAGAGTCCTTTGTCAAAAGCGTAATAACCGAAGCCCCACCCCGTTGATCACTGACGGGCACAACAAATCATGAAAGCCGTCTCCCGTCACTGGCTTAAACTTGATAATCGAGTTAAAACTTAACACTTAACACTTTCACATAAAAAAATAGGTAATAAGGAAATGGAAAAAAATAAAAAACACTATCAGGTAAGAGTGTTTTATGAGGATACAGATCATTCAGGGGTGGTTTACCATGCCAATTACCTGAAATTCTTTGAACGGGCCAGGGAGGATTTTATCGGTTATGAGAACCTCATGGACCTCTGGCATGTCAGACACATCGGTTTTGCAGTGTATAAGGCCAGTCTTGATTTCCATGAGGGGGCAGAATTCGGTGATGTGCTGGATATAAGAACATCAGCTGAGCTGGAAGGCGAATTCAGGATGAATTTTCACCAGGAAGCCTGGCGGGAGGGCAGTGTAAAGCCGGCTGTGTCTGCTGACATTCAGCTGGTCTGTATCAGCCGTGAAAAAAAACTGCAGAAAATCCCTGAAATATCTGGCTGTTAACAGGTCAGATGAAAGCCCGCAGCAAAGGACTTTTTTTCTTTTACAAGCTGATTGACCAGTTCAGCCGCCTGTAAGGAGGGTTTTTCCACAAGCTTTATCTGGTTGTTTTCAAGGTGTTTTTTAAGGTTTTCAGATGCTTTCATCATTCCAGGCTGTCCTTTTCCAAGAATCAAAAGGCTTGTGTCAGAGTCGAGAATATTTATGACATCTTCTTTTTCAACAATATGGCCTTTTTGTCTTTGCCAGTCCGGTAAGATGCTGCCCTGGGAATTGATCTGTATATCCCGGGTATAGAGCTTTCCTTTAATTTTTATCCTGCCAAATGAATATGCTTCAATCATGGAAGTTGTGTTGTTTTCTGTGCCTGTATTTTGAGCATCCGGTGTTTTCAGCACAAACGCTGAAAACACCGGACAATTTTTCCTTACGGACACTTGTTAACCGGAATGGCTATTGAACCGGGGTGATTTCCACGCGCCGGTTCTGTGCACGGCCGTTTTCTGTTTCATTGGATGCGGAAGGCCGGGAAAACCCAAATCCCTCGCATTCTATTCTTGCCGCAGATATCCCCTTGTTTACCAGATAGGTTTTAACTGCTCTGGCTCGTTTCTTTGAGAGATTCATATTGTATTTTTTAGTGCCTACATTGTCTGTATGACCTTCCAGAACGATATTTAATGATGGATTTTTTTCAAGTATGGCCGCGATATGGTTCAGCTCAGAATACCATTCTGATTTTATGTTGGACCGGTCAGTATCAAACAGAGGGGAACCAAGGACCCAGCAGCCCAGATTATTGACATGAGCTCCCCTGGGTGTGCCCGGGCATTTGTCCTGATAATCGTAGACCCCGTCACCGTCACTGTCTATAGGACATCCCCGGCTGTCTACATTTACCCCAAAAGGCGTATCTGGACATTGATCCTCGTCATCATATACCCCGTCTTTGTCACTGTCCTTTTTTGCTGGCCTGACAACTGGTTTTTTTACCTCTTTTTTTGACAAAAACACTTTTTCAACAAAACCGGCCATGGCAGAACTGGTTAAAAGGTCTCCGGCACTGGATGCAAATCCACATTCCCCTGTATGGGCCAGGCTTTTCATCAATTCTCTGCCTCCTGCATTGTCTCCGACCAGAACTGTATAGATACACAGGGATGATCCGTAGATCTCAACCAGTTCAGCGGCCTCTGATTCTGCTGAACCGGCAATGTCCTTGCCATCGCTGACAATGATCAGAGCGGTTTTTCCATCAAGTCCTGCCATGTCCGTTTGAACAGCGGCAAGCGCCCTGCCCATGGGGCTTGTTCCTCCGGGTGCAGATATTTTGTTCAGGGCGCTGCTGTAAAGGCCCGTTGAATACGCCTGTATGCCGTAAAACAGTGTGGTCAATTCTTTGGATACGCTCCTGTTATGGCCATAGGAGCGCAGGCCGCAGGTCTGACCCAGTTCAGGAAGGCTCTGGTTCATCCGATTGATGAATTCTGTTGCCAGGGTAAATTTTTCATTTGAATTGAATTTTTCTCCCATGGAGCTTGATGCATCCAGAACAAGATAAAAATTATCCACAGCGGATTTGTACTGGCTGGCTTTAAAATCTGGCGGTGAAAAATCCGGCAGCGGGGTGAGTTGTTTCTCCTCCAGTGCACAGCTGGAGAGAAAAAATACAGCGATTATCAATAATACGATTTTAAAATAGTTTATTTTCATTTTTTTCTCCTTGTTTTTGGGTTATCCACTATGGCTTTTTATGGCTCTTTTACAAGAGTCTCTTTATAATTGCACCCTTTTACAGGGCATTTCAATAGTTTTTCTTCTTTTTTGGTTTCTTTTCTGACCAGATAGGGAGACCCGCATTCTGGACAGGCTTTGTTCACCGGCATATCCCAGGAAGCAAATGTGCACTCTGGATAGTTGCTGCACCCGTAAAAGATTTTGCCCCGTCTGGATTTTTTCTCAAGAATTGAGCCATTGCAGTTTTTTTCAGGGCATTTTACATTAATGTCCTTTCCAGGTCCCGCCCCGTTCACAGATTCCGTGTGTCTGCATTCAGGGTAACCTGTACAGGCCAGAAATTCTCCGTACCGTCCCTCTTTTTTGACCATGGGCCTGCCGCATTTGATGCAGTCCTTGACCTTTGTATGATCGACTTTTGTTTCTTTTATTTCAATGTTTCCCTTTTCATCCCGTGTGTAATTGCTGGAAAACAGGCAGTCCGGATACCCCGTGCACGCTATGAAATGGCCGTTTCTTCCCATTTTTATATTCAACGGCCTGTCGCACTGGGGGCATTTAAGTGTGGTTGCCATGCCCACACCTTTTACATTAAGCATGTTTTTCTGAGCAAGATCAAGCTTTTCTTTAAAAGAGGTGTAGAATTCCTTGAGCACGGCAAGTGATTTTTTGGTGCCGTTTTCAATGTTGTCGAGTTTCTCCTCCATATCAGCGGTGAAGGCCACATCAAGAATCTCTGGAAAGGAGTCAACCAGAAGGTCGTTTACAATAAAGCCCAGCTCACTTGGAATAAAGGTTCGTCTTTCAAATTCAACATAGCCCTTGTCCCGGATAGTTGATAAAATGGCAGCATAGGTACTGGGTCTGCCGATGCCGTTCTCTTCAAGCTCCTTGACCAGTGATGCTTCGGTGAACCGCGGAGGGGGTTTGGTAAAATGCTGTCTGGGGGTGATTTTGTTTTTTTTCAGCTCGGCTCCCTGTTCAAGTTCAGGCAGAATCTGCTTTTCTTTGTCCTTTTTTTCATCTGATACTGAATAAAGGGCCATGAATCCGGGAAATTTTATGGTTGATCCGCCGACTGAAAGGGTGTATCTGTCCGCCTTTATGGAAATGGTTTTCTGGTCAATAAGGGCCTGGGTCATTTGAGAGGCAACAAAGCGTTTCCATATCAGATCGTAGAGTTTATACTGATCATCAGTCAGATACGCCTTTATGCGGTCAGGGTGGTTTTCCACCGAGGTCGGCCTGATGGCTTCATGGGCATCCTGGGCCTTATTTTTGTTTTTGAAATACCGCGGAGCCGTTAAAGCATAGTCTGGACCAAAATTTTTTCTGATATGATCAATGGCCTCATAAGCGGCTTCGCTGGCAATCCTGGTTGAATCCGTACGCATATAGGTGATAAGCCCTTCTGGTCCGTTGGATCCGATTTCAATGCCTTCATAGAGCTGCTGGGCAACGGTCATGGTTTTTTTGGCAGAAAACCGCAGTCGACCAATGGCATCCTGCTGGAGTTTACTGGTGATAAACGGGGGAAGGGGATTTTTTTTTATGGTTTTCTTTTTGATCTCATCAACAATAAAGACAGCTTTTTCAAGATCCTTGAGAATTGAGAAGGCGCTTTTTTCATTGGAAATTTTAATTTTTTTTCCGTCTTTCCGGGTCAGGGATATGGAAAATGGGGGCGGGGTGATTCCCTCCACATCGGCTGTGATGGTCCAGTATTCTTCCGGGTCAAAGGCTCTGATGGCCCGTTCCCTGTCACATATAATCTTGACGGTCACGGATTGCACCCGTCCGGCGCTCAGGCTGCCCTGGACCCTGCGCCATAACAGCGGAGAAATCTGGTACCCCACCAGCCGGTCCAGGATCCTGCGCGTCTGCTGGGCCTCAAACCGGTTGTAATCAATTTCCATGGGATGCGCAAGGGCCTCTTTGATTCCTTTTTCAGTCAACTCATGGATGAGAACTCTTTGGAATTTCCTTTGTTTCTGCTTAAGCACCTGGGCCGTATGAAAGGCAATGGCTTCTCCTTCGCGATCCGGGTCCGGTGCCAGGTAGACCGTGTCTGTATTTCCTGCTGCCTGTTTTAAACTCTGAATCTGTTTTGATTTTCCCTTTATATTGACGTATTTGGTTTTAAAATCATTTTCAATGTCAATTCCCAGTTCCTTAGGGGGCAGATCCTTGATATGGCCGGCTGTGGCAGCGACATTATACGTTTGGCCGATATATTTTTTTAACGTTTTAATTTTGGTCGGTGATTCGACTATGACAACAGGTTTGGTCAATTTTACTCCTCTATGATATAAAATAGGTTTCCTGGATCCTGTTTTACAATACCTTGAATCTCCATGTCAAGAAGGGCTGCAGAAATACCGCCGGGATCAAGGCCCGATTTTTCAATGATTTTATCAATATGCATGGGATAGGGATCAAGGATGCTTAATATGGCATTTTTATACGGGTCTTTCCGGGATATGGTCGGCCTGGCCTGTTTTGCCGGCTGCTTGTGGGGCATAAGAGGTTCCAGATGGACCAGATGATGGAGCTCTTCCAGGACGTCTGTTTTGTTTTCAACCAGCCTGGCCCCCTGTTTCAGCAGGGTATGGGTGCCTGAACTTTTATCTGAGTGGATACTGCCGGGAACGGCAAATACCTCCCTTGACTGCTCTCCTGCCAGCCTGGCCGTGATGAGGGAGCCGCTCCTGGCCGCAGCTTCCACCACAATGGTACCGGTTGATATGCCTGAAATAATTCTGTTCCTTTTTGGGAAATTAATGGCATCCGGCCCGGTATTAATGGGAAATTCAGATATCACGGCACCGGTTTGGATGATTTCCTCAAAGAGTCGTCTGTTTGTTCTTGGATATATCCGTGCAAGGCCGCTGCCAAGGACAGCCAGTGTTCTCTGCTTTGCTGAAATGGCGCCCCTGTGGGCTGCTGTATCTATTCCCTCAGCCATGCCGCTGACAATCTGAAATCCCGCCAGGCTCAGCTCATAACTTAACTTGAATGCCGCATCAAGACCGTAACGGGTGGCCCGTCTCGATCCGACAATGGCAATGGACGGCGCTGTATTGTCAAGAGTACCACGGTAGGTGAGAAGGGGAGGGGGGTCAGGGATTTCCTTTAACAGGGCTGGATAGGCATCATCGTTCATGGAAATGAGCTTGAAACCTGAATTCATAATGGTTTTAAGCTCTTTTTCTGCTTTGTCCAATTCTTTGGGATGCTTGATGGCCTGAATGGTCCGGGTGGAGATTTTTTTTATTTTTTTAAGTTGATCTTCAGGGGCATTAAACACATTTTCAGGGGTGTTGAATGTTTCAATCAGCCGTTTGTAAAGAATATCTCCTATACCTGGTACATTTTTTAAAACAAACCATGGCAGATATTTTTCCATAAGTTTTTTTTACTGAAATGCCTTTAATTTCTCTTCAGCTTTTTCTCCTGCCGGGGTAAAGGGGTATTGTTTAATCACTTTTTTTAAATAGTGATGGGCTCGGTCTGCATCATCAAGGCTGAGATAGGAATATGCGGTTTTTAAAAGGGCATCGGGCACTTTTCCACCCTTTGGGTATTTTTCAACAAGGGATTTAAAAATTATAACAGCCCCTTTGTAGTCCGCCAGCGAGTAGCAGCCTTCCCCCAGCCAGTACATTGAATTGTCAGCCAGTTCATGTTCCGGATGCTTTTCCATTATTTCCCTGAATAATATTCCGGCGTCTTTAAAGTTTTCTTCCAGCAGCAAAGATCTGGCTTTTTGATAAATAAGGACAGGGTCTGTATCTTCTGCTGTTTCAACGCCAGGGCTGATGACAGAAGGGGGGGCTGTTTGACGGTTTATTGACATAATCTTCTGATCAAGGTCAGCCAGGCGGGTATCGAGTTTCCCGGTGGCGCTGTTGAGAAGCGCCACAGTATCTTCAATCTGGCTTAAGCGGTTTTCAGCGTCCATCAATTTATTATTGAAGGTTTCAATTTTTTCATTGACGGCTGTTTCATTGTCCCCCGTTTTTTTTTGTTTTTCACGGGGGGTAAGCGACGCGCAGGATGTCAGGGTCATGGATATCCCGAAAAAAAACAGAAAAATGTAAATTGACAGTCTGAATTGGGTCATTTTAAGCTCTTTTATTCCACGCCAGCAGAATGGGACTGGCAACAAATACAGAAGAATAGGTCCCTATGATCACGCCTGTAATCATGGCAAACGCAAAGTCATGAATGATTTCCCCCCCCAGAAAAAACAGGGCAAACAGCACAATAAGGGTAGTCAGGGATGTCAGTATGGTCCGGCTCAGGGTTTCGTTGATGCTTTTGTTGATGATGTCTTCTGAACTTTTTTTATGCATCTGCCGGATATTTTCCCGTATCCTGTCAAAAACGATAATGGTATCATTCAAAGAATACCCGATTATGGTCAAAAGGGCTGCCACAATGGGCAGGGAAAATTCCATGTTCAGCAGAGAAAAGATGCCCACAGTAATGAATATATCGTGGAGCAGGGCAATCATGGCCCCCATGGCATATTTCAGTTCGAGAAACCAGAACAGCACCAGGGTGACGAGCACCGCCGCAGTAATAAGAACGGGCATGCTCAAATTAAATATGGCAAGAAAATACACCGCTGTCATTAATGATCCTGCCGTCACAGCGGAAAGCATCCATTTCATTTCAAACCGGCCAGAAATATAAATAGTGATAAAAAGCAGGGAATAGAACATGGCAAGAAGGGCCTGTTTTCTCAGGTCCTTGCCCACCTGGGGGCCGACCATTTCAACCCGTCGAATTTCAGGCTTTTCTCCTGTTGTTTTTTCCAGAGCGTTTTCAATGGAACGGGTAAGGCCTTCTCCTGTTTCTGCCGGAACGCTGGTTCGTACCAGGTATTCATGATTTTCCTGTTTGCCGAAACTTTGAACCGATGCTTTGGTCAGCCCGACCTCGGACAGGCCGGTACGGATATCACCTAATGTTGCTGCCTGGTTGAATTTAACCTGAACCAGGGTGCCGCCGGAGAAATCTATGCCGTAATTTGGTCCTTTATGGATCACAAGAGAGATGATGCTGATGAGGATCAGGGCAATGGAAAACAGGAAACCCATTTTTCTTTTTCCGATAAAATCAAGGTTGATATCAGGTTTAATAAACTGCATTATGTTTTATGTCCTTTTTTCTGGAATCTGTCTCAGGATTGTTTTCTATATGCTCAAGGTTGCTGTTTTTCTGTGTGTTACAAGGTAGTTGAAAATACTTTTGGACACCACAAGGGCTGTAAAGAGGCTTGCCACAATGCCAAGTCCCAGGGTAACGGCAAATCCTTTGACCGGACCCGTACCGTATTGAAACAGAACAATTGCAGCAATCAATGTGGTGACATTGGCATCTATAATGGTCAGACTTGCCCTTTCAAACCCTGCTTTTACTGAAGCTGCAGGTGTTTTACCGGAAAACAGCTCTTCTCTTATTCTTTCAAATATAATGACATTTGCGTCAACCGCCATGCCTATGGTCAGTATGATACCGGCAATGCCCGGCAGGGTCAGAGTTGCCTGAAAAGCGGCAAGCCCCCCGCCTATGAGCAGGATATTGAGGATCAGGGTTAAATCTGCAATAATGCCTGCACCTTTGTAGTATATCATCATAAAGAAAACAACCAGGATGCCCCCAATGATCATGGACATAATGCCCATGCGTATTGAGTCGTGTCCCAGGGTGGGCCCCACAGTGCGCTCTTCAATGATTTTAACCGGTGCCGGCAGTGCGCCTGCCCTCAGGACAATGGCAAGATCCCTTGCCTCGGCTGTGTTGAAATTGCCTGTAATCTGGGCTTTGCCGCCTGCTATCCTGTCCTGGATGACCGGTGCCGAGTAAACGGTTTTATCAAGCACAATGGCCAGGCGCTTCTTTACATGCTCCCCTGTGATCCGTTCAAAAATTCTTGCCCCTTTTCTGTCAAATTCAATAGACACATAGGGCTCGTTGAACTGGGAGTCTATTTTCACCCTGGCATCGGTCAGGGAGCTTCCGTCCAGGAGAGCCCTTTTTTTGATCACAAAGGGAATCCGGGTTGTCTGACCTGTGGCAGGGTCTTTTTTGATCTGGTACAGGACCTCGGAGCCTGGCGGGGGAGTCCCTTTAACCGCCGAAGCAGGGTCCATGCTCTCATCTACCAGCTGGAAATTCAGTCTGGCGGTTTTTCCGATAAGATCCTTGGCCCGCTGGGTGTCCTTTATACCGGGCAGCTGGATGAGAATCCTGTTTTTGCCCTGGAGTCTGATGTCCGGTTCGCTTACCCCGAATTCATCAATACGGTTGCGTATGGTTTCAAGGGCCTGTTCCGTGGCCATTTTTCTGATGTCATCTGCTTCGCTGTCAGGTATGGCCAGCACCAGGGTGGTTCTGTCATTTTTTTTCCGGGTGGATTGTATTTTCAAATCAGGAAAGTGTTTGCTGACAACCGCATTAAAGCCGTCTGTATTTTCCCGGCCTTCAAGCACGGCTGTCATGGCATTGTCTTGATCAGGGGTGATTCCCCGGTGTTTGACATGTTCTTTTCTAAGGGCCACTTTAAGTTCATGGATGGTTCTTTCAATTGTGGTTTTAATGGCTTTTTCAGTTTCAACTTCAAGGACAAGGTGCATGCCGCCCTGGAGGTCAAGCCCGAGATTAATTTTCTTATGGGGCCAGCAGTCTGAACAGAATGTGGGTAAAATGTATACCAGTGCAGTTAGCAGAACGGCTGCTGTGAGTACCCCGGACCATGTAAATTTTTTCAATCTGATTACTCCTGAAAATCCTTATGATTGGTTTTTTTTCTCTTTTTTGGGTTGCGAGTCGTTTGCCGGTTTCATAATTCCAGCGACATTGGCCCTGCTGAGCTTGAATTTAACCTTGTCGGCCACCTCAAGGGAGATTGTGGTTTCATCAAGGCTGGAAATAGTGCCGTGAATCCCGCCGGAAGTGATTATCCTGTCCCCTTTTTTCAGGTTGTTGACCATGTTTTTGTGCTCTTTTGCTTTTTTCTGCTGGGGTCTTATGAGTAGAAAGTAAAAGATGACAAACATGAGAATCAGCGGAATAAACGCGGTAAATCCACTTGCTGCGCCGCCTGCTGCACCAGCCTGTTGTCCCATTGCATACGCTGTATTGATCAAAATAATTCCTCCTGATGATTTAAATTCATAATTGGTTTACAAGTTATTATTTGCTGCTATCCAGATCGTTTCTCCATCGAACCGAATTTTATCCATGTTTTTATAATTGATTTTTTTTAAAAGGGCAAATACTTCATTCATATTGTAGACAACTATTTTACTTAAGGGTTCTAAAAGATCAATATCATCGTCCACCCGGTTTTCAATTGTATTGTAAATGGTTACCAGTTTTTCAGAAAATTTTAAAATTTTCCCCACACCTGAACTGGCATTGTTTTCCAGGGGTTCATCCGCCTTGTCAGGCAGAGTCAGCCCCCTTGAACGGTAATACTCTTTTATAAGATCAAAATGAATATTCCACAGGTTGTCTCCGGGTTTTACTACAATATATATACCGTATTTTTCAATTGTTTCCGGTTGAGTATCTCCAGTGGCATTGATTTTTTCTTCAAAAATCTTTTTTTCCCGTAAAAAACTTTTTTCAACAATATCCCTCATGGAGATGGTTGTCTCTCCGATTTTGAATTGTTCACCAGATTCAACAATCATGTCAAAACTGTTTTCAATGCCCGGTTCTCTTTTCCGCTGGTCCGTTAGCGGGAGTTTTTCCCTGACCCTGTCCGGGTATTTTTCCCAGTCCTTTGAGTTCATGGCCGGGAAATATTCTATTTTACCCTTGACAATACGGTCTTGATTCTGGCTGTTTTCAAAAACCGCTGTGTTCAGCAGCGTTTTTTTTGTCTTAACACCAAAAAGGGGGCCTCTGTAAGCGTACAAAAGTACAGCTGCTGCACTCAAGGCAACCGCGGCAGCAGTTAAAGAGATTAAAACCGTTCTGGTTTTGCCTGTTCTGGCCATGGGCTCACCCTTTAAGGATAACTGCTTTTTAAATTTTATGCATGAGATACACAAAACCGGTATCTATGTCAAGGGTCACACAGAATTCTGCTTTCCCCGCAGATCATGGCATGATCCGTTTCTATGGTGATACAAATCTGTCTTCTGTTTTCCAGTTCCACAAGTTCTTCCCTTTTTTTATTGAGAAGATAATCTGCTACTTTTCCGGGAACCACGCCTGTGACTTTTTTAATTCCCTGCTTGGAAGTTCTCAGGTTCAGCTTGCGGATGAATGCCAGTCCCTGTGTCTCTATGGACGGGACCATGCCCAGGCCCCGGCAGTTTCTGCAGGTCTCATAACTGCTGAAGGTAATGGCAGGTCTTATGCGCTGCCGCGACATCTCTAAAAGCCCAAAGGGGGTTATACCGCCCACCCTGGTCTTGGCTTTATCGGATTTAAGATGATTTTTCAAAGCTTTTGTGATTTTTGCCTTGTGCCGCTTGTCCTTCATATCAATAAAGTCAACCACAATAAGGCCACCCATATCCCTGAGCCTGAGCTGGCGCGCCACCTCTTCTGCGGCCTCAAGGTTTGTGTGGTAAGCTGTTTCTTCAATGTTTTTTTTGCCTGTGGATTTTCCGGAATTTACATCTATTGCCACAAGGGCTTCTGTCTGGTCAATAACGATGGAGCCGCCGGACTTCAACTCTACCTTTGTCTCAAAAATGGATGCGATCTGCTCTTCAATCTGGTATTTTGAAAATATGGGTTTCTGCCCTTTGAACTGTTTTACAATTTTCTGCTGCTTGGGGGCTATGATTTTCATAAATGCATTGACTTCCCTGAAAATATCAGGATCATCAATCAGGATTTCACTGATGTCTGTGGTAAAATAATCCCTGAGGGATCTGACAGCGAGATTCTGTTCCTTGTACAGCAGAGAGGGGGATGCCGCTTTGATGGCCTTCTGGTTGATATCTTTCCACGCCCTCATCAGGTATCTTATATCATTGTCCAGCATGGTTTTGGTGGCATTCCTTCCAGCGGTTCTTACAATAAGACCAAAGCCCTCCTGGAGCTTGAGCTTGTCTATTATGGATTTAAGCCTTTTTCTTTCATCTTCGTCATCGATCTGACGGGACACGCCCCTTGTGGTGGACCCGGGCATGAGAACAGAGAGCCTTCCGGGAAGAGAGATAAAGGTTGTCAGCATGGCACCTTTGTGCTTGATGGGATCCTTTGTAACCTGGACAATAAGTTCCTGACCTTTTTTAATTGTTTTTAAAAAGCTTCGGTCACCGGTTTCATTGTCAGTGAAATAATCGTTGTGAATTTCGTTTTTCTGCAGAAATCCATGCTTTTCAGCACCATAATCAACAAATACAGCCTGGAGGCTGGGTTCCACCCTTGTTATGGCTGCTTTATAGATATTGCCCTGGGTCACTTCTTTTGAGGCGGTTTCCAGATGGAATTCCTCAAGTTTGTTGTCTTTGATTGTAACGATTCTGCATTCATCAGAATCCAGAGCGTTAATAAATATTTTTCTTGTCATTAAATCTGTTTTATCACCTTTTTCTTTTATAATTAACCATTTTTCAAACAGCAGTATCAGACCCGTGTCTGCTTTTTGTCTTATAACCCATTGAATATTATGTATATATTTTTTTATTTTTATGTTAATCCAAAACTTTATCATTTATGAATAGTAAAATACAGGTTTCAGGTCAAATTATTTATGAAAACTTTATGCAGCTGTTCTTGCTATTTCAAATATATTGTGACATTTATTACTTGATTATCAAGTTTTTATGGAAGGGGCGGTGCTGTTCAAAAGACTTGATGATCGAGTATTATAAAATTTTCAGTTGAAAGCAGCGTATGACACTTGCTTAATGGATAAAAATTTGTTCTGGAGGGGTTTAAATTTTATGGAAGATCGCTATAACCCGGAAGAAGTCGAGCCGAAATGGCAGACATACTGGGATGAAAAAAAGATATTCAAGGTTGTTGAAGATAAATCAAGGGAAAAATACTATCTGCTGGAAATGTTTCCCTATCCTTCGGGAAAGATTCATATGGGGCATGTAAGAAATTATACCATAGGAGATGTGGTGTCACGGTATAAGAGAATGAAAGGCTTTAATGTGCTTCATCCCATGGGGTGGGATGCCTTTGGCATGCCTGCTGAAAATGCAGCCATTGACAACAATACCCATCCCGCCGCCTGGACCTGTGACAATATTGGCTATATGCGCAGGCAGTTGAAAAAAATGGGGTTTTCCTATGACTGGGACCGGGAACTGGCCACCTGCACCCCCCAGTACTACAGATGGGAACAATGGCTTTTTTTAAAGATGCTTGAAAAGGATATGGTGTACAGAAAGGAATCTTATGTTAACTGGTGCGAAGACTGCCAGACCGTTCTTGCCAATGAACAGGTCGAATCGGATATGTGCTGGCGGTGCGGGAAACCGGTGCACCAGAAAAAGCTCTGGCAGTGGTTTTTCAGAATAACCGATTATGCAGAAGACCTTCTGGTCCACTGCGATAAGCTGCCGGGCTGGCCGGACAGTGTTACAGTGCAGCAGAAGAACTGGATTGGCAAAAGCACGGGCACAGAGATTCGGTTCAAAATTGAAGGCAGAGACGAAGATATTGCCGTTTTTACCACCCGGCCGGATACTGTTTTTGGGTCAACCTTTATGTGTCTGGCCCCGGAACATCCCCTTGTGGAGATCCTGTCAAAAGGAACGGACCAGGAAGCCGATGTGGCCGCCTTTGTTAAAAGAATATCAGACCAGGAAAGATCCAGTGAGGCCCTTGAAAAATACGAGAAAGAGGGGGTGTTTACTGGTGCCTGGTGTATAAATCCAGCCAATGACAAGCAAATTCCCATATATACCGCCAATTTTGCCCTGATGGAGTATGGTACAGGGGCGGTCATGTCGGTGCCGGCCCATGACCAGAGGGATTTTGATTTTGCCGTAAAATACGGCCTTGATATTGTTGTGGTGATTCAGCCGGCATTTGAAAATCTTGACCCGGGAAACATGGAAGCGGCTTATACCGATGGTGGAATTTTGGTGAACTCAGCTGAGTTTTCAGGCCTTGATAATAAAAAGGCCATGGATGATATTACCGCATGGCTTGAAAAAGCCGGCCAAGGGAAAAAAACGGAGAGTTATCGGTTAAGGGACTGGGGGATTTCCAGACAGCGGTACTGGGGGACCCCCATTCCCGTGGTCCACTGCCCTGACTGCGGTATTGTCCCGGTAAAGGAATCCGATCTTCCCATTGTTCTGCCAGAAGATGCAGATCTTCTGGAAAACGGCAGATCACCGCTGCCAAATCTTGATGATTTTGTCAAAACCGTCTGCCCCAGGTGCGGCAACAAGGCTGCCAGACGGGAAACTGATACCATGGACACCTTTGTGGAATCTTCCTGGTACTATGTCAGATACTGCAGCCCTGAATGCGACACCGCCATGTTTGACAAAAAAGCGGTAAAATACTGGATGCCTGTTGATCAGTATATAGGCGGTGTTGAGCATGCCATTCTTCACCTGCTCTATTCCAGATATTTTATGCGGGTGTTAAATACCCTGGGCCTGATTGATTTTAAGGAGCCCTTTACCCGGCTGCTCACCCAGGGCATGGTCTGTAAAGAAACCTTAAAATGTCCGGAACATGGATTTATTTTTCCCGAAGATGCACAGTCAGGCCAGGAAGATGCACAGTCAGGCCAGAAAGATGCACAGTCAGGCCAGAAAGAGATGACCTGCAGAAAATGCGGCAGCCGAGTTGAGGTGGGCCGTGTGATTAAAATGTCCAAATCCAAAAAGAACGTGATTGATCCCAATGATCTCCTGGAAAAATACGGGGCAGACATTACCCGAACCTTCTGCCTTTTTGCCGCCCCTCCGGAAAAGGATCTTGAGTGGAATGAAGACGGCGTGGAAGGGTGTCACAGATTTATCAACAGGGTGTGGCGGCTTGCGCTCCAGTGTTTTGAACAATTCAATGCTGATGTGGAACCTTTCAGGGGGCCGTTAACCTCCCTTTCCGGTGAAGCCAGGAAGCTCTATATCAAGGCCAATCAGACCATTAAAAAGGTGACCGATGATATAGAAGGCAGTTTTCATTTCAATACAGCCATCAGTGCTGTTATGGAACTTGTCAATGCCATGTATGCCCTGGACCTGACATCGGGGGACAGGAAAATGCATCAGGTGTTCTCTTTTTCCCTGGAAACAATTCTCCTTCTGCTGGCTCCCATTGTTCCCCATTTTGCCGAGGAACTCTGGGAAAAGGCAGGAAAACCGTCAGGTGTTGTTGATCAGCCCTGGCCGGTATACAGAAAGGATGCCCTGGTAGCAGATGAGCTGACCATTGTGGTACAGGTAAACGGCAGGTTACGGTCAAAATTTATAAGTGATGCCCATTGTGATGACGCGGTTCTCAGGGAAAAAGCCCTTGCAGATGAAGCCGTTCAGCGCCATATCTCTGGAAAGAAAATAAAAAAGGTTGTTGTTGTCAAGAAAAAACTGGTTAATATAGTGGTCTGATATGATAAAAAAAATGATAAGATCCGGTTTTTTTTTGATTCTGGTGTCAGTTTCTGCCTGTGGATACCAGTTTTCCAGCGCTGGAAAGCTGGTGGGCAATGTCACCGAGGTTAATGTGGCCATGTTTGAAAATGAAAGTGCTGAAACAGGGGCAGAAACTATTTTTTCCAATGCATTTATCGGGGAGCTGGTGCGGCGTTCCGGTGCAGATGTGGTGGATAAAAAAAGGGCTGAGGCGTTTATTACAGCCAGAATCACATCAATAAACATAGGCGCCCTGACAAGGACCAGTGATGATGAGGTGCTTGAGCGCCGCGTAACCGCTGTTGTTGATCTGAAAATGGTGACAAGGCAGGGGGAAGTGCTTTTCAGCGTTAAGGGATTTTCTGAGGACGATGAATATTCAGTATCCCATTCAAGTGTATCAGATGATTTTTCCCGGCGGGCGGCCATTGAAAAGATTGCCGTAAGCTTTGCAGAAAAGATGGTCAGCCGGTTAAAGGACGATTTTTAAAGAAGCGGGCGGCAGCTGATGTCAGCGTTTATGATAAGAGCTGCCGCTCAAAACGGTTTCAGGGTTTAACTTGCAAACCGCTCAAGTCTTGATGTTTTACGTGCAGCTGTGTTTTTGTGCAGAACCCCTTTCTGGGCAGCTCTGGCTATGGATGCCTTTGCCCTGTTCAACAGTTCTGCTGTGTTTTCAGCGCCCTGGTCTTTTGCTGAAACTGCTTTTTTAATATCTGTTTTCATGGCCGATCTGATGGATTTGTTTCTCATACGCCGGGTTTCATTCTGTCTTGCACGTTTTAAAGCAGATTTGTGATTAGCCAAATTTACGCTCCTTAAATTTTTTGTTTGGGAAAAATATGTTTAATGTCTTTATTAATAATTACATTCTGAAATTCCGTGTAATTATAGTATTATAATAATCAGATAAACTAACTTGTTTTCCCTTTTTTTGTCAAGAAAAATATTATTGATACACGATCATCTTGTTTGAACAGCGCCGCCTCCAACGTAAAAAAGTGCAGGACAAAAAGTGCAGGACAAAATGAGGGACAGCAATGATACAAAAATATTAAAAAAGTCACGGGGCATTGGCTTTGCAATGCTGGCCAGCAGGATACTCGGGGTGATTCGGGATGCAGTGATTGCCATGCTGTTTGGAGCCGGTTTTTACAGTGATGCTTTTTTTTTGACCTTTAGAATTCCTGATTTCATGAGAAAGTCTTTTTCCGATGGGGTATTGAGTATTTCCTTTGTTCCGGTTTTTACTGAGTATATAACAGAAAAGGGCAGAACCGAGGCCTTTGCCATGGCCCGTTCCGCTTTTTTTTTAACGGCATTTGTGTCAGGCCTGATTGTTGCTGCAGGGATTGTGTCTGCTCCGGCTGTGCTGAAAATGACAGGTGCAGGGACAGGTGTTGAATCTTGTGAGTTTGATTTAATAGTCAGGCTCATGCGGATAATGATGCCTTATCTGTTCTGCATTTTTCTCATGGCCGTATGCATGGGCATTATGAACGGGCTGGGATCGTTTACGCCGTCTGCACTGGCCCCTGTTATTTTAAATCTGGTTATTATTTTTTCAGGGTTTGCATTGTCTCCTTTTTTTGATCCCCCGGTTCTTGCCTTGGCAGTTGGTGTGCTGGCAGGGGGGATTTTACAGCTTGCCTGGCAGATGTTTTTTGCAGGCGCAAGTGGATTTGTTTTCTGGAGATCCCTGAAGCTGTTTTATCCGGGCAATCTGGTCCATCCGGGTGCGGTAAAGGCGGCAAAGATGTTTTTCCCCGCAGTGATAGGGGCTTCCTCATATCAAATCAATCTGCTTGTTGTTACCATGATGGCCGCAACCCTGTTAAGCGGCAGTGTTTCATACCTGTATTATGCGGACCGCCTGGTTCAGTTTCCCCTGGCGCTGTTTACTGTATCTGTTTCCATTGTGCTTCTGCCTGAACTTGCCAAAACAATAGCATCAGAAAAAGAAAAAGCGGCCTGTGACCTGTTTAAAACAGGGGGAATGCTGGTATTGTTTATTACCATTCCGTCCATGGCAGGGCTTCTTGTGTTAAGGGAGCCTGTGGTATCGCTGCTTTTCTGCCGGGGCGCCTTTGGGGCCGCAGCGGTTAAGGAAACCAGTGAAACCCTTGTTTATTTGATTTTTGGCCTGTGGGCCTTTGCCGGCACAAGGCTTTTTGTGACCTTGTTTTATGCCTTTTCCAATGTTAAAATCCCCTTTAGAGCCGGCGTTGCAGCCGTTGCTGTAAATCTTGTGCTGTCCTTTTGTTTGATCAATGTCATGGGACACAAAGGACTGGCCATGGCTGTGTCCTTCGCAGCCATGGCTAATTTTTTCTTTTTATTTGCATCTGCATTGCCCCGTCTAAAAAAGGAGATTGTGCAGACGCTTTTCTGGTCAGGATTTAGAGCGCTTGTTTTTTCAGGCATCATGTATGCCGCGGTCAACTTGATGTTTTTTTCTGTTCTGGAACAGGGTGGTCCGGATAACGGGGGCCTTTTTGCCAAAGTTGTGATCTGCGTTTTCCTCGGGGTTTTTGTTTACTTAGGCTGTGCTCTGGTTGTTCAAACCCCGGAAATAAAAATATTAAAAAATTTGATACACCGGAAAAAGGAAAATTGAAATCTTTTACTCAGAAAATAATGGCTGTAGTGATTGCCGTGGTCGTGATATCCATTGCTCTGCTTATTGTGTACCCGGAAAACGGGTTAAAGGATTTGATTCGGCTTTACAGGGAGGAAAAACTGATTCTGGCCCGGAATAAAACAATTGAGCAGGAAAACAGAGTCCTTGCAGTCAGAATCATGCGGCTTAAAAAGGATATGGACTTTATAGAACACCTGGCCAGACATGAACTTGGGATGGCAGGAAAGGATGAACTGGTCTTTAAGATTACCAAACAGGAACCCTTGGAGGATAACGTCAAATGACCACTCAGTACGATACGCTTGAACTTGTCAGGCTCTATGAAAGGCAGGGAAAGTATGAAAGGGCACTGGCAGGGTACCAGGCCCTTTTAAAGGATCTGCCAAATGACAGAAATCTCCTTGATTCCATTGACCGGGTTAAGGCTTTTCTTCAGGAAAATCAGGATGAAATTACCCGAAAAAAGCTGTTTGATCTTTTTGATCAGTGGATTCAGCTGCTGCTGATCGAGAAAAAAAAAGATGCACTTATGAAGATTCTGTTGGAAAAAAACAGAAAAAAAACAGGTTAAAGCCCCGGTTATGGGATCTGGATTATTTTTTAAAAGATCCCCTAAGGGGCTAAAGATATATTTTTTTATTGCCTGTTAATTTTTTCTCTTAGTTTTCCTGAACATTTAAAGGTAACGATTTTTCTGGCAGGCAGGGTCATTTCCCTGTTTGTGGCGGGATTTCTTCCTTTTCTGGCGCTTTTTTCATTTACGCAGAATTTCCCAAATCCTGAGATCATGATATCTTCCCCGCTTTCCAGGGTCTCTTTGATGATTTCAATAAAGTCCTCCATAATATGATAGGATGTGCTTTTTGAAAGATTAAGGGATTTTTGAATATGATCAGTGATATTGCTTTTGGTTAATGCCATGGAAAAACGCTCCTGAATCGGAAAACCTGTATTCTTTGATAATCAGACAAGTCTTCCGCCCTTTTATAGATTTCTGGTTTTTTTTGAATACCGCCGCCCCCAGCGGTTGCCTGTCAGGAACGAGAACGACGGAGGACTTTTTCCCTGCCAGGCTAAAAATCGGCGGCACTGCGGCCTGCGGTCCTCAAACAGCTTGATTTTTCTAACGCCTGGCAGGGAAAAAGTCTTA
>JAYEJJ010000321.1:0-28202 GCA_034660495.1 Thermodesulfobacteriota bacterium
AATATTTCATTTAAAATCATAAGTAGCTAATATTGTTGAAGAACAAGAAATGTACCATGATTATGGTGGGTCTTTATAAATTGAATAATATCAACGACTTACAAAAAACTTGATCATCGAGTATCAGGGTCTAAAAAAATTTCAACCACCCCGGCATCGCTTAAAACGCTTAAGATTCAATTGTTTACAATTAATGATGCCCTGACCAAGGCATTAAATATTGCAGAAAAGCTTGAATCAGATATTGTTCCCAAATAGTTTTATTCGGCCTTGATCATCGTTTGGTCCAGCTAAATTTTAACTCCATACTGTATTTAGGGGTAACGTTATGATAACAGTGTCTTAGGAGATGCTATATTCGGCTAATCCCACAGATGGCCGAAACGATGACCAAGGCCTTTTATTCCGACAGGGGAAAAAAGAGACAGAGTACCGAAAAAGGTTCTTTTTTCCCCTGTTTTTCTTTCCTCTGTGTATTCCGCCTTTGATTTATCTGTCCTGAAGGGCTTCAAGCTCTTCAACAATTTTTTCTGCAGAGTCTCCAAAAAGATTTTCAATTTTTATCAGATCAAGAAGTTTGTCATCCCATTCAGGCCGGCTGGATTCCAGACAGAGATCTTTGATTCTTGTGTATTTCCCGCCAAGGGCTTTTATCCGTTTCAGCAGAGAAACCTCTTTGACGGATTTAAAGGATACATGCAGCGAAAGTATGTATTCAATCACATTAAAGCCTGAATCCGAAGACGACAGTATGGGGATAACAAGGATATTTCTTCCGTCTTTGCGGCCTTTGCCAATATAAACATTTCCCTCCCTGACAATAATGTTCTTTGTTCCCTTGAGGCGGTGATCAGATTCAACCCTGGATTGTTTTGATTCAAGGGAGCCGGTTTTTGTTATGACTTCGATTTTTGTTTCACTGCTGGGTTCACCAAGGAGGGTCAGCCCGGAAATCTGGTAGAGCAGCCCGCCTTTGATACTGGAAAAAATCTGCTGAAGGTTTTTCAGTACCAGCACATTTCTGTTGGTCAGCTGGGAAATTGAAATATTATGCCGTGACAGTTCATCAAAGACAATTCCCTTGTATTCATCCACCAGGCGGCTTGTCCCCACGGTGACTGTTTTGGCCTGGTGCTTGATGGCATCCACAGGTCTTGCCATCATATTAATGGTTTCCCCCAGGGTGCTGAAAAAGGCATTGAGCATATTGGAAGGGGTTCCTTTCATGGCAAAGTCGATCTCAAAGTCTGATACCGGCAGTCTTCCGGAAAGGTATTTTAACAGCAACGTGATATTGGAGACATTGTCCAGTCCCATGGCTGCAGGAAAGTTGTTTTCACGCCTTTTCCTTGTAAATACCGTATAGAATTCAGCGATTTTTTCCCTGAATTTTTTTTCCAGGATCACTTCATAAATGTCGTGTCCCATGCTAGTAAATTCATCCAGAAGATCCTGGATCTGGTTTCTGAATCCGTACATGAACTCAGATCCTCTATTGATGGAAAGGGCCGCGTAATAGCCCCAGAGGTGTCCCACAAGGGTGTTGAGAATCGGTGCAAGATGCTCTGTAATTTCAGGGACTTTAAAGACATCCTCGGCATAAGCGTCAAACCGGGTTTCCCCTTCCTCGGCAATCACTATGGGGGATGCCTTATGGGCCCGGAAAATGGCGGTATCCTTTACAATGTCTCCGAGTACACTGGGTCTGGTGCCTGCAGCGCAGATAATGATTAAGGGTTCAGAGGACAAATCAATGTGTTTTTTGTCTTCAACAAAATCAGAAGATATGGTTTTATAACACAGCTCACTGAGCTTTATTCTTATTTCATCCGCAGCTGTTTTATTGGACCCGCTTCCCACGGTGGCCCAGTAGTTTTTGGCAACAGCAAGGCGCTGGGCAGAATTTTCTATGGCTTCTCTGATGGTCAGTACCTGTCTCATCTTGCCTGGAAGGGCGGTCAGCGCCTTGATTTCATGGGTAACAAATTCAGGGGACACTGAATCCATTATGGATGCAATATGAAGCCCGAGCACGGCGCCTGCTGCAATCTGAGAATAAAAGGCCTTGGTTGAGGCCACTGACATTTCAATGTCTCTGCCGCTGCTGGTGTAAAACACCCCGTCTGTTTTAAAGGTAAGATCAGAGTCCCTTCGGTTGACAATGGCAATGGTTCTGGCGCCCCTTGCCCGCACCATATCAACGGTTTTATTGGTATCAGTGGTGGTTCCGGACTGGCTGATGGCCACAATTAAATACGCTGACATGGATTCTGTGTCATTATCGCATCCTTTTATAAAAAACCCGGAAAGTTCTGAAGATTTTAAGGCCTTGATTTCAATGCCGGTTTTTGAAAGATAGTGGGAAAATATATGGGCACACCCGGAGGCAGCTACTCCGGCGGTTCCCTGGCCAATAAAGAGAATCTGTTTTATGGCCTTGGCCTTAAGTTCTTTTTCGAGAAACTCTGGGATTACAGATGCCTCGAGAATTGTAAAACAGGTGGTTTCCCCTGGTTTTGTTTTCCATTTGTTTTCCAGTGTCCGTTCAACTGAAACCGGGGCTTCAGAAATTTCTTTTAAAAAATAGTGGGGGAACTGCTGTCTGTCTATGTCCCTTGAGGTGATTTCAGTGGTCTGGATATCTGATACTGAGATGTCAATGGGAGCATTGCTGTATGTCAGGGATCTGATGCCTTCCAGCCCGCCCTGGGAGGATTGATCCAGAATCATGATCTGCCCGTTTTTTTCGCCGTTGAGTTTTACAAAGGAGCTGGTTTCTTCCACAAGTCCGTAAATTTCTGAGGACGTTATATAGTGATCTTTTCCAATGCCCACAAAAAGGGCCTGGCCGCTGCCCTTCTGGGCAAGAAAAAGTTTTCCAGGCGCCAGATCTGAGTGCATGCATATGGCATGGGACCCGGTGAAATCATTGACAGCAAGCCTGAATGCCTCTTCAATGGCGGTGCCCTGTCTGATATAATGTTCAATCTGCAAAGGGATGATTTTGGTATCTGTTGTTATTTCCGGGCAGATCATATCATATCTGTCCTGGTATTCTTCCTTTAGATCCATAAAATTGTCAATGTCCCCGTTGAGGCTGACATGGATAATCCCTGATTTTTCCATTTGTTTGTCATAGGGCTCATTGTCCACAGGGTGACAGTTTGCCTCTGTGATATCCCCAATGGATGCCCACCGGGTGTGGGCGGTAATGGTGTGAAACCTGAAGTCAAATCCGGCAAGCACCTGCAGCAGCTGATCGTTTTTAATCTGATTTCTTAAAAACGAAACATTGTCTCCCAGACAGCCGATTTCTGCGGCAAACTTGTATACCAGTGAGATGCTTACAAAGTGGGTCTGGTCTTCAGCATATGAATCATGGATGGTGATGCTGTTATTGGTCAGTATGGGTCTGTTGGTTCTCTGTTTCAGGTCATTGCTTAAGCCTGCGTCAATGAGTCCCTGTCTAAAGGATTCAAATGCGGTTTTGGTAAAGGTAAAAATAATGGAAATACCTGCAGAATCCCTGCCTCTGACTTCCAGCCGGTCAATGCTGTTTAAAACCGCATTGATTCTTTTAAACAGGGAGATAATACTACTATTTTCAGGGGTTGTATGTCTGACGGCAATATTTTTAATTTTTTCAATGTTCTCTAAGACCTCTTTTTCCATACACCAATTGATGTCTTTAAGGATTTCCAGACGTTTTAATGCCGTGTCAACTTCATCAGCGGCCAGTTCCGCCATTTTTTCCTTAAGACCCTCTGTTTCAGTTTTTATAAATTCCCTGATCGTTTTTACAATTTTTTCAATATGTTCTTTTTTTTCATTTTTGGAAAAAATTTCAAAAAAAGGAAAATCCCGTTTAAGGCTTTTTGTCTTGTGCAGAAAGGTCGTAAGTGTGGCATCTCCATTGAGATAGCTGGTCTGCAGGGACAGTGACTGGTCCATGCATGTGTTCAGGCTGTACGCTTCCAGGGAGCCGGTGAGAGCGTCTATTTCTTTTAAACTGGGTTGGTTTTTATCCTCTGTTGATCCCTTAAAGGCCACAAGGGCAGACAGCCCGCAGCACAGGGTGGTACCATAAACTGGAAAGAAAACAATGGTATTGTCTCCGACCTGGCTCATATGTTTAAAAAACGCCAGATTGATGGAAAGAACATTCTGCAATCGACCCATTACCTCTGAAAAGTAAGATTTGTTTTTCATTTTTTATCCTCTTTGTGCACCATGGTTTTTCTGGGAGGCGAAATATTTTTTAAAGTATTGTTTAAATATCATTCTTCCGTATCTGCAGGCCCTTGTTCCAATGTATTTTCTATGTCCTACAATCACAGCTACAGCAATCTGTCTGTCACCGTTTTTTTCCCTTCCAAATCCCGTAAACCAGTCATATTTTACAGTATGGGATCGATTGTAAAGGGAGCCTGTTTTTCCGCCCAGGGTCAGTCTTGACAAGGTCGTATCCCTTTTAAACCCCCTGAAGGATTTACTTGCCGTTCCTGTTTGAATGGTTTCATTCATAAGTTTCATTAAGGTGTGGGCTGTTTTTTCTTGAACCGCCCTTGGCGTGGTACTGGTCTGCTTTTGGTATATAAGATTGCCCTGGGGATCTTTGATCTGTCTGACGATCCATGGAATCGTTCTGGTCCCTGAATTAACAATGGTACTGGTAACCATGGCGGCAAACAAAGGGGAAATCGTGGTGGTTTTGTTAAAGCCGCATCCTACTTCAGCCCATTGATAGGACTTATCAGTGATGACAACACGACCTGTGTCAAAGGAAAAATCTGTCAACACGGTATTGTTGAATCCAAAGGAATCTGCGTATTGTTTTAGAACGTCACCGCCAAGATACAGGGAGCCGATTTTTCCGAACACAGGATTGATGGAGTCTGCAAACGCCTTGGAAAAACTGACTTTGTTGGTGTATCTGTTCTTTTTTTCACTTATCTGTCGTTTGTAAAGGGTGTACTTGCCGCCGTTGAAGTAAAGCGGTGTGTGGGGTGTGTAGCCGCATTGTTCAATGGCCGCTGCTGCTGTAACAATTTTAAATATACTGGCAGCCGGGTAATTGCCCACAACACAGGTATTCTTGCAGGGATCTGAAAGATCAAACCCGGCCATGGCAAGAATGGCGCCGGAACGGGGGTCCATGGCCACTATGCCAATCCGCTGGGGTTTTCCACGGGTAAGGGTTTTAAGATGTTCCAGTTGGGAGAGAATATAGGTTTGAAGTGGCATATCAAGGCTGGTTTCCACTTCAACCATGGAATTGTTATATTTAACAGTGAGGGTCTTTTTTCTGATATTTATAAATGACTGGGCTGCTGAAAGGGTCTGCAGGTCCTGATTTGTAAATAATCTGTCTGTGTTGTCCGCCTCAGGGGTGCTGTCTGTGCTGCAGGCATCTGCACGGCTGTTTTCTTTTTGGGGGCCGGGGTTAAAAAAATCAATACCTCCGATACCTGTAACGTAAAAGATAAAAAACAGAGCTGCAACGATACCGGCAGCTTTGCCGTATTTGACCACAGAGCGTTTTTTCCTGGATTTTTTTTTAAGCTCAGTTTGAAATTCACGCCAGGAGTTTATTTTAAAATTATTATGCACAATCGATACCTGAGCTGTTTTTTATTTTTTACGGGTAATCCGTGGAAACAATACAGGGGGGGGATCAAGGGGTATACCCACTGAAAGCTGTTCCCAGGGGAGGAGTTCATCCATTGTGTAAAATTCATCCTTGTTTTGTTTTCCAACCCCCAGAAGATGCTGAATTTTAAATGCTGTTTCCGGCATTACCGGGTAGATAAGACAGGAAACCACCCTTAACCCCTCTGCAAGATTATATATAAGGGTTTCAAGTTTTTTGATTTGGGTCTTGTCTTTAGCAAGGGTCCAGGGGGCGTTTTCATCAATGTATCGGTTCATTACGGATATGAGTTCCCATACAGCCATCAGGGCTTTATGAAATTCAGTTTTTTCCATTGCTGGTTCATACGCCTGTATGGCCGTTACAGCCTCATCCTTAAGGCAGAGACTGTCTTTTGCTTCAATAGGTTTATCTGGACCCGGTAAAATTCCCTTAAAGTATTTTTGGTTCATGACAAGCACTCTTGAGCACAAATTCCCAAGGTCATTGGCCAGATCTGCGTTGATTCTCTGAACAATGGCATCTTCGGTAAAATTGGCATCATATCCAAACACCATTTCCCTCATGAGAAAATATCTGAAAGCATCTGTCCCATAAACACCGGACACCTCCACTGGATCTGTTACATTGCCGATGCTTTTTGACATTTTGCTGCCGCTGACATTCCAGAACCCATGCACATTGAGACTTTTATAAGGTTCTATTCCGGCAGCCTTGAGCATGATGGGCCAGTAAATACCATGGGGCTTTATAATGTCCTTTGCCACAAAATGACAGGTTTCAGGCCAGAATTTCTGGAAAAGACCGCCGTCCGGGTAGCCCAGTGCAGATATATAGTTGGTCAGGGCATCAAACCAGACATAGGTAACAAACTCCCTGTCAAAGGGCAGGGTGATCCCCCAGGTCAGGCGGGTTTTCGGTCTGGATATACAGAGGTCCTCAAGGGGCTCCTTTAAAAAGGACAACAATTCTTTTTTATACTGATCCGGCCGTATAAAACCGGGATTGTTTTTTATATGATCCACCAGCCAGTCCTGGTAGTTGCTCATTTTAAAGAAGTAGTTGGATTCCTTTATTTTTTTGGGTACGGTACCGTGGTCAGGGCAATTCCCGTCCACCAGTTCCCGTTCCTGGTAAAAGCGTTCGCATCCAAAACAGTATATCCCTTCATATTCACTGAAATAGATATCTCCTGAATCATAAATTTTGGTTAAAAGGGTTTCCACGGTCTTAATATGATCCGGGTCGGTTGTTCTGATAAAATAATCATTGCTGATATTCAGTTTTGGCCAGAGTTCCTTGAAAAGGGCGCTGATCCTGTTGCTGTATTCCTCAGGTGTGGACTTTTCTCTGGCGGCCGCATCTACAATTTTGTCCCCGTGCTCGTCCGTTCCTGTGAGAAAACAGGTGTCACACCCATTCATTCTGCTGAAACGGGCAGCCACATCAGTGGCAATTGTGGTGTAGGCATGGCCGAGGTGAGGTTTTGCATTGACGTAATAAATTGGGGTTGTGAAGAATCTGGGATGGTTTTGACTCATTTTTCTCTCTTTTGTTAATACCGCCCGGACAGGGCTGTTGAAATCAATGTCTCTGGCTTTGTCTGCCTTATGCGCAATGGTTACTGAATTTCATGAATCTGTGCTTTGTCTGCAGTCTGTTCGCTTCCGTCTTCCATACGCAGGGTCACACTGCTTTTAAGAATATTCTGACGGATGACTTTTCCACTGCCCTTGTTTGTTGTAACCCTTTTTCCAATTCTTGGAAGCTCTTTTTTCAGTTCTTTGTAGGTTTTGTTTTCAAAGGTAAGACAGCACATTAATCTGCCGCACAGACCTGAAATTTTGGTTGGATTAAGGGACAGCCCCTGTTCTTTGGCCATTTTTATGGACACCGGGGTGAAATCGTTCATAAAACAGGAACAGCAGATTTCCCTGCCGCATCTGCCAAGGCCGCCGCACTGTTTTGACTGGTTTCTGATGCCCACCTGGCGCATTTCAATGCGGATGCGGTATTCTTTGACAAGAATTTTAACCAGTTCCCGGAAATCAACCCGCCCGTCAGCTGTGTAGAAAAACGTCAGTTTGGTGGTATCAAATGTGCTCTCAACAGAAAACAGATTCATTCGTATTTTCAGGTGGTCAATGTTTTTCTGGCAGAAATCAAAGGCCTGCTTTTCAAGAATTTTATTTTCTTTGCGTTTTAAGAAATCATCATGGGTGGCAACGCGTACTATCTGCCTGAGCTCCTTGCCATTCTCAGTGTTTTCCAGGGGCGCAGGAACAACCGCTATGGTTCCGTATCCCAGTCCCATTTCTGTTTCTACTATGACTTTGTCTCCAAAATCAAGACACAGCTCCTTTGAGTTAAAATCATATATTTTACCGGCAGGTTTAAACCGGACACCTGCTTTATTTGTCATTGTTTTCTCCTGTCCGATTGCATGGTCGTTATTTTCTTGCAGAACCCTAAAGGGTCAGCCTGAATAAAAAAGCCTCCAGCGTGAGCCGCGGGACAGTGTTTGCCTGGATTTTTTTTTCAGTTTCATAAAGGTCATTAATCAATGTGACACTTTTTTCAGGTGTGAACCAGGCGCCTGCTTTTTTTAAAAGATCTGTTGCATCTTTATTGATCACCCTGTCCGGCGAAAGCCGGAAAACAGCAATGTCCCTTAACCATGTTCGTATAATATCAATGGAATCCCCAAGAAGGTCTTTTTCCCGGCTGAGTTTTTCTGCAAATTTCATAATCAAAAGACTGTCTTTTTCTTTACAGGTAATTATATCAGAAATTTGATTGATTATCCATTTTCTTCTTTTAATCCAGTCGATTTTATCTTCTCTGTCAGATATATTGTCATAAATATTGGCAAATCGTCTGGCCCTGTCAAGGCTCCCATTGCCGTATTCAGCTGCGGTAGACGCAGTTATTGGATCAACGCCATGGTCAGTTGTGAGTTTTTTTTCCAGGGAATCTGCTGAAACAGGCCTGAACCGGATATGTCTGCATCTTGAAATAATTGTGGGCAGAAGATCGGTCAGGCTTTTTGCCGTCAGAACAAAAAATGTTCTCAGCGGGGGTTCTTCAAGTATTTTTAATAAAGAATTGGATGCTTCCCTGTTCATGGTATCGGCATCTTCAATAAGAATCATGCGCATATCTGCTTCATGGGGTTTTGATGTAATGGATGAAAAAATGGTTTTGATCTGTGAAATCCTGATCATGTTTTTTTCAGGCTTTACAATAATGATATCAGGGTGTTCCCCCAAATTTATTTTTCTGCAGGATATGCACTGGCCGCAGGGCTTTTCCCCGGAGGGACGCGTGTCTTTCAGTTGACAATTAATGGTCTGGGCAAACAAAAGAGCGGCTTTTTTTCTACCGGACTCCTTTTGTCCGGTGAACAGCAGTGCATTGGGGATATGGCCGTTTTCAACAAGGTTTTTTAAAAGAGTTTCCGGGTTGTCCACTATATCTCTTGTATGAACAGGCATTGGTTTTAATTGTTGACCCTTTTTTTTAAATCCTTACCGCATTTGAAAAAGGGCAGTTTTTTGGAGGGAATGGTTACCTGTTTCCCGGTTTTGGGATTCCTGCCTGTATAACTTTTATATTCCTTGATAAAAAAACTGCATAAGCCTCTTATTTCAACGCGTTCATCATTTTCCAGGGCATGCGTTAATGAATCAAAGAAAATTTGTACAATTTCAATAGCTTCTGCTTTTGTAATATTGGATCTTTCTTTTAAAGCTGCAATCAGTTCAAGTTTATTCATGAAACCTCTTAATTATTAATGTCAATTCCTCTGCTTTCCATATCTGCCCTGTAAATAACAGAATGGCCAATTGTATTATTTCCCCTTTTAAATAAAATTTCATAATTAGTCAAGGTGTTATGCTATAATTAGTGTCTGAACGAAAACCCCGTGTTTGGATGAAAACCTGCACAGGTGCAAGGCGCAAGAAATTTTACCAAATTTTTATAAAAGAGGGCGGAGTGTACTCAGGTACATGAGGCCCGATTATATAATTTGGTAAAATTTTGAAGCAACGCAGCAGATGGGTGAGTTTGTGAGCATAGCTCCTCTACGAGCCGTTCAAACACTAATTAGTCAGGGGGTTATGCCTGGGCAGTTTTTCAATATCCGCCTTTGAAATTTCCACCCCGGCAAACTGTCCCATGGTTTCGATTTTTACGATAACCCTGTCTTTTCCCTTGTATCTTATGAATTCCCCCTGGAGTCCGGTAAAAATACCCTGGGTAACCAGAACCATTTCTCCCTGCTTCAGGGATTTGTCCGATCCCGTGACAATGTCGGCATCCTGTTTTGTTATAATTTTAAGGGAGTCAATCTGGGCATTTGGGATGGCCACGGGGCGGTTGTTGTATCCCAGTATGCGCACCGCCCCGATTGTTTTTAAAACCATGAGCTGCTCTTCCGGGGTTTCAGAAATGTTCACAAAGAGATAACCCGGGAACAGCGGGGCCTCAATAATAATTCTTCTGTCTTTACGCCGGCTTTGTTTTTTTATAATGGGCAGAAAGGTTTCAATTGATTTCCTGGAGATTGCGCTGTGCACCGTGTTTTCAAAATGGCTTCGGGTTAACAATGCATACCATTTTTTTTCATTTTTCATAAACTTCCAAATCCTCCGATCCCGTGAAGTTCAATCATAAAGGCAAAAGATGTGTCATCCGGTTCATTCTTAATTCCCATGGACAAAGACCAGCACTGCTTTCTCAAGGTGATGCCGGCACTGGATTCTATGAGTTCATTCTTGTAAAAATCTTTTTCAACAGCGGCATGGGCTGTTATTTCCGGGGTCAGCATCCTGACAAGACTTATATAAAAGGATTCAGACGTGTCTTTGATGTATCTGTATGACGTGGTCATGTTTCCCATGGGCGTGTTTAACAGCACACCGGTTTCATTTGCGGTAAAACAATTGTCATAGGGTGACCACTTGACATTTTCTTCAAGTACAATAAAGCGGTTAAGGGTGAGCTCGCTTTCAAGGAAAATGTCTGAAAAAGGGTGGCGCATATCATCTTTTTCCCTGTTTATATCAAAGGCCTGGGACAATTTGATCCTTGCAAATTCCCTGTACACATCTTCAATCTCGTCTGATCTTTTGTTAAACACCTTTTTTCTGGATGTAAACCGGTTGACAAGTTCCCATGAAATTATATTTTCTCTCTCAATTGTGTCAAGGGTGTCAAATCCGGGAAGATCATCCTGATCCGTGTCAGGGATGTAATTATACCTGATGAAGGGCTGCATGTCATGCTTAATTCTGTCCGCAAACCAGTTGAACGTATTAAAGACCCGGGACAGTTCCGTGGAGAGTTCAAGTTCAAAATCATAGAGTTCTCTGTGATGAAAAGAATCTTCCTTACGGGATAAACGCTCGTAGTCATCTGTAAGCCACAGGGTTTCCCTGAGCCCGAGGGAAGGTTCTATGGATAAAAACCGGCTGAATTTAACAGGAAAATGAACTCTCGGGTAAAGATCTGCCCGGCTTCCCCTGACA
Source organism: Thermodesulfobacteriota bacterium (assembly GCA_034660495.1). GTDB lineage: Bacteria > Desulfobacterota > Desulfobacteria > Desulfobacterales > Desulfobacteraceae > DATFJZ01. Next base: position 11,182 of record JAYEJJ010000321.1, read on the forward strand.
AGGCTCTGTGTTGTATCTTTTCTGTAAAAATAGTTTAATTCCGAATCAAAATTGTAATACAGGGGAAGGGTTGCTGACTTTTGTTTTAATTTGCTGAACAGTATGGATGGCAGGGATTTAAGGGTGGTATCATCCGTATGGTTCTGCCGGGCGGTTACATTGTCCTGCCAGTTCATCTCTATATTCAACGAATAATCTGACCAGATTCTGCTGAGATTGAGCCTGTTTTCCCTTATGGTTTCATAATCATCGTCCAGACCCCTGCCAAAGCTGTCTTCAAAACAGGCGGCAACATTGTCAAAGCCGCTGGGTCCGTCGTCAAATTCCCTGAGATAGTCAGCATCACTGACATAATCCAGATCCAGTTTTAAAGACCAGTGGTCTGGAAAAATCTGATCATGCTTCATCCTGAACCAGTACCTGTCTGAATTGGTGCGGTCTGGGGTTGCATCATAATTATAGTCTTTGTTGTCAGGGTCCTTGTCCCCGGTCTGCCGGTCATGGAGAAAATCATAAAGCAGGGTACCTCTTGAGTGCTCAGAAAGAATGTATCTGTATTCCAGTCCTGTCTTAATGCCTCTTTTTTCCATGTAATCCATGTAAATTGTGGCATCGGTGCTTCTGGAAAGGGCTAAAAACAAAGGTTGTTCATATTCAAATCCCTTTCGGGAGGAATGGGTAAGCACCGGGGTCAGAAAGCCGGTTTCCCTTTGGGTTTTAACGGGAAAGGCCAGATAGGGAGCGTACATCACCGGTGCTTTTTTTGCCCACAGGGTGGCATGTTTCAGGGTGCCGTATCCTTCCAGGGTGACTTTTATGTCTTTTCCTGAAATTTTCCAGTCCGGAACCGGCCCGGAACATGAGGTGATAGAGGCTTTATCTGCTGTGTAAGTATCTTTACCAGTTTTTTCGATCCTGTCTCCCTTTATGTAAAAATGGCTTTCTTCGATAAACAGGGTGCCGTTGTAAATGGTACCTGTTTTTGATACCAGATTGATGTCCATGGTCTGGCAGGAAATGGTGTCATCCCCGGAGATCAGCAGCACATTGCCTTTTGCAAGGGCCTGTTTTGATGTGTTGTTAAATTCAAGGTGGTCTGCCTCAAGCCGGGTATTGCCCCCTGTGATGACAACATCCTCTTTGGCAATGTAAAGGTCTCTGTCCTGGCTGTAGGTGGCCCTGCCTGCTGATATGTGCCATTCTACAGGTTTTTCAGGGAGGTCTGAAGCCACAGCCGGCATTGCCGTTAGCAGAAAGATTAGAACAAGATCAATCCATGGTGACAGTGCTTTTTTTTTGTATGTCCACAATAATGTTTTCAAGATTTTTTTCTGCAGTTCTAAGGGGTCTGGAAAAAAATAATCCACGCATCTGGCGCATATTGTTTTTTTCCAGATCCCTGATTGAGAATTATTAAAAATAACGTCCCGGAATTTGCACACTTTTAAATTTTACTGTATAAAGCCATTTTAACGCTGAAAAGTCAAGTGGGAACCTGACAAGTTATTTTAGAGGGATTTATTTGTTTTTTTTCCAATGTTAAGGTAAATATATGTTCATTACCCTGGAAGGGATAGAAGGCTCGGGAAAAACCACTCAGATCGGCAGGATTGCAGGGTTTTTTAAAGAAAAAGGATATGAGACCGTTGTCACCCGTGAACCTGGTGATACAGCTGTTGGCAGAAAAATACGCGCTGTCCTTCTTGATCCTGAAAATACTGGTATGTCCCCCCTTTGTGAGCTGCTTTTATATGGGGCAGACCGGGCCCAGCATGTATCGGAGATTGTACTTCCGGCCCTGGCAGCGGGAAAAGTGGTTCTGTGCGACAGATTTGCAGATGCAACCACTGTTTACCAGGGTTCGGCAAGGGGGATAGATATGGATCTGATTCATAAGATCCATGATATGGTTTTAAAAAATCTAAAGCCGGATCTTACCCTGCTTTTTGATCTTGATCCAAAAACAGGTCTTAAAAGAACTTTTGCAGCGGTTGAAAACGGTCAGCGATCAGATTGTGAGACCCGTTTTGAAAGGGAAAAAATTGAGTTTCACAAAAAGGTCAGACAGGGGTACCTTGAACTGGCCGGAAAAGAAAAGGATCGGTTTTATATAGTGGATGCGTCCAAAGGCAGAGAAGCGGTTTTTCAGCAGATCATTGAAGGTATTTGTTTGAAGTTGTTTTTCAGGAAAAAGGCAGATGTGAAATGAATAATTCATTACTTGATTCAATAGGAAATACCCCGGTTGTGGAGATTAAAAGGCTGAATCCCTTTCCGGATGTAACAATTTTTGCAAAACTGGAATATATGAATCCCGGCGGGTCAATAAAGGACAGAGCCGCATTGTCCATGATTGAGGATGGAGAAAGGAAAGGTCAGCTGAAAAAGGGCAAAACTGTAATCGAGGCCACCAGCGGCAATACCGGTATCGGCCTTGCCATGATCTGTTCTGTAAAAGGATATCCCCTGGTTCTGACCATGTCTGAATCGGCCAGTGAAGAGCGAAAAAAAATTTTAAAGGCCAGGGGGGCGGATATTATTTTAACGCCCGGCCATCTGGGGTCTGATGGCGCCATTGAAGCGGTTTACAAACTGGCCCGGGAAAATCCTGAGACATACTTTATGACGGATCAGTATAACAACGAGGCAAACTGGAAGGCCCATTACCATACAACAGCTGTGGAAATCTGGGAACAGACAGGCGGACGTGTGGATGGGGTTGTGGCCAGTATCGGTACCAGCGGCACGGTTATGGGGCTTTCAAGAAAACTCAAACAATTGAATCCTGATATTCGGATTATCGGTGCAGAGCCTTATCTGGGACACGGCATTCAGGGACTCAAAAACATGAAGGAATCCTATGTCCCTGATATTTTCAACAAGCAGCTGCTGGATGAAAAGATCAATATAGAGGATGACAAAGCCTTTGACAGCACACGGCAGCTGGCCAGGCAGGAAGGGCTTTTTGTGGGCATGAGCAGCGGTGCTGCCATGGCAGTGGCCCTGCAGGAGGCAAAAAGGATGACCGCAGGTACCCTGGTTGTTATTTTTCCAGACGGGGGAGAGCGCTATCTTTCAACGCCCCTCTTTGTGGTCAGGGACAATATTCATTTGCGGCTCTACAATACCCTGACCCGGAAAAAAGCACTTTTTGAGCCGGCAAACCAGGGCCGGGTCTCTGTTTACACCTGCGGTCCAACCGTTCACAAGCGAATGGACCCGGCCAAGATGAGACGAATGGTGTTTGCCGATCTATTGTGCCGGTATCTTGAATTTTCAAACTTAAAGGTCAATCACATTGTTAATATTACGGATCTGGATGACAGGACCATACAGGGGTCAGAGCAGCACAATGAATCCATAAAGGCGTTTACCGGAAAGTATATTCAGGCCTTTAAAGAGGATCTGTCCCGGTTGAACATCAGGAAAGCCCAGGAATATCCGCTGGTTTCCGAGCATGTTGATGATATGGTGGCTTTGGCGGACAGATTGTTTCAAAAGGGAACGGCCTATGAAAAACTACGTTCTCTTTATTTTGATATTTCCTCCTTAAATGAATATGGTATGCTTTCCAATGTTGATATCAATAAGGTAAGGGTGGGTGTTACCGTAGACCTTGATGATTATGAAAAAGACAATCCAAGGGATTTTACCCTTTTGAAACGGGTTCGCCTGGCTGAATTAAAGCGGGGGGTATGCGTTAAAACAAAGTGGGGAAATGTCCGCCCGTCACTGCATCTTCAATGTGCTGCCATTTCCATGAAATATCTGGGAGAAAATTTTGATATCCATACCGGCGGCAAAGAACTGGTGTTTCCCCATCATGAAAATGAGAATGCCATTTCCATGGCTGCAACAGGTCAGACCCTGGCACGGCTGTGGATGCATTGTGAAAATGTAAATTTTAACGGGCCGCCCGGGTTTGAAACCTTGGAAACCATCTGCCTGGATGACCTTGAAAAAATGGGCTGGGATGCCAGGGTGGTGAGGTTCTGGCTGTTGTCCACCCATTATAGTAAAACCCTTCATCTTTCAGAACAGGCTTTAAACGAAGCCAGCCTGTCTTTAAAACGATTTGACCGCTGTTTGAATGCACTGCTGCAGATCAGACAGAGAAAGGAGACATACCCGGAGCTGGATCAGCTTCTATATGATATAAAACAGGGCTTTGTAACGGCCATGGACGATGATTTTAAAATTACAGATGTGGTTGCCCTGCTGTTTAAATCTGTAAAAAAACTCAACAGGCTCATGGATGCAGGCAGAATTGATGCAGACGGCGCTGCCAGGATTTTAACGCTATTTAAACGTATTGACCGTGTTCTTAAAATATTCCGGTTTGATCTCCCAAAAGCGGCTGCAGATGATCAGTCAGCAGTCCTTGTTGAAAAAAGAGAAAAGGCAAGACAAAACAGGGACTGGGAGCTTGCAGATAAAATTCGTGCCGAGCTTGAGGCCATGGGCATTGAAAGTCATGATAAAAAGGTGTAACTATGATTCCTCTTATATTTCCATTTACCCATTTAAGACAAAAAGATACGAACCTGGTTTTGTCATTTTTCAGGCGTTTCGCTGTGATGCGTGTCCAATCCAGGAAAGCCAAAGACAGCAGTGGACAGGATGTGAATGACAATGCCTCTATAGAATCTGTGTTTGCAGAAGAAAATGAGATTGGGCCGGTTTTAGACCGCATTGCCCGCTACAGGGAATGGGCGGTGATTCATTCCGGAACCCGAGGGGGATTAAAGTCGGTTTTAAGGGATACTCCCTATTTTACCTCTGATACCAGTGTGGGACGGATCCGGTCCCATATTGCTTCGGGCTCAAAAGAAGCAGACAGGCGTGTTGAAACCAGGAAAGAGCCAGCAGTTTCACCAGCAGTTTCAAAGGGGGAGGAGAAAAAGGAATCCCCCCTTGTTTTTCTGCGGCTGGCCCAGGAGCAGGATGCAGAAAATGAACGTATTGACACTGAATTTACGGCTGTCATCCGAAATGAACAAACCCTTTTTGAAAGGGTTAAAGGGGAAGACGCTTCTGAGATGCAGGGGCAGACCAGAGATGATGCCTATGATCCCGGCAGTATTATGACAGAACAGCGGATCAAGGCCTGGGCATGGTATCTTAATTTAAAAAAAGAAATCCTTGCTGAAAAAACACCGCTTCTGCTTACCACCACCAGTCAAAGCGTTATTGATACCCTTGAGGAGATGTCAGAAAAAAAAATAATCTCTCTTGACATAAAGGAAATAATAGCGCATGAAAAAAAAAGAAAATATGCAGACTTTTTAAAAGCCCTTGAGAATTGTCTGCTTCCCGGTACAGAAAAGCAAACTGGACGTCATTTAAAATTGTTTCTTTTTTCAGAAAGTGATATAAAAAAAAATTTTTGTTTGACAGAAGGGAATCCTGGATATAATAAACTGTTTCAGGTAGCAGGAGAAGGGATTTTTCCTGTCATCCTTGTAAGGTAGCAAGTTGAAATAAGTTGTGCATATTGCGCCGAATTTTTATTTGTTTTCAAGGCGGGACAAGGTGCGCATAACGAGCTATGTAAACCTTGTCCCAACGAAGAAAACAGAAAAAAAGGCAAGCAGGATGTATAAGTTATTTTAACTTGCTGCCTAAGTCAATTATAGGGAGACAAAAAGATAGAAAAGAGTTTAAAACCTGTTGTAAATCCTTATCTGTTCTGGATTTATAACAATGTAATGATTAATTTTTATGTTAATTTTTAAAGGAGAGTGTAAACAAAATGGCTTTTACTCCAATTGTAGATGAAGACAAATGTGTTGGTTGCGAAGAATGTGTAGATATCTGTCCTGTTGAAGTTTTTGAAATGGTTGACGAAAAATCCTCACCGGTTAATGCAGAAGAGTGTACGGGCTGCGAAAGCTGTGTAGAGGTATGCGAAGAAGACGCAATCACTGTAGAGGAAGATTAGGGAATTTTCTAATACTCGGTTATCAAGTTTTACTCGGTTATCAAGTTTTTATGGAAGGGCCGATTAAGAGCCCCCAGCGGTATTCAAAAAATTTGATGATCGAGTAATAAGGTCCTTTTATCTTTTTTATGTTTGTGTAACAGCTTCTGTTCTTTACGGGACAGAAGCTGTTTTAATTATATCTCTCAGCTGAGTCTGTATCAGCGGTCTGCATGATTTGAAAGCGCTCGGCAAAGGCCTGTTTCTGGAAAATCCATGGGCCTTTTTGTGTTTTTCCGGCTAAGGACTGGTTGATCTGATTCAGAAAAGCATTTCTCGGGATCTCTTCAGCCCCCATGGAGAGCATATGACGGGTGGTTACCTGGCAGTCGATAAGATCAAAGTTAAAATAGTTCAGGTGGACGCACAACGCAGCCAGCGCTGTTTTTGAGGCATCACTCTGCCGTGTGAACATGGATTCACCAAAGAAGCAGCCCCCCAGGGAAAGTCCGTACAGGCCCCCGGCCAGTTTTCCACCCCGCCAGGTTTCCACTGAATGGGCATACCCCTTTTTGTGCAGGTGACTATAGGCCTGAATCATTTCCCTTCCAAGCCATGTGTCTTCATTGTTTTCAGTTCTTGAACGCGCACATTCATGGATTACCTTTTCAAAGGCAAGATCCATGGTGACAGTGAAATAATTTTTTCTTATCTTTTTTTTAAGGCTTCGGGAGATCCGTATTTTTTCAGGATATAAAACCAGACGGGGATCCGGAGACCACCATAAAATCGGCTCATCCCTTGAAAACCAGGGGAAAATACCGTTTTTATACGCCAGAAGAATCCTGTCTTCACTGAGATCTCCCCCCATGCATAAGAGCCCGTTTATTCTTGCAAGTCTTGCAGGGGGGAACTCGTTTCTCCGGGATAAGTGGAACAGGGGCATTTAATTTTTGATGTTAAATGTAATTTTATTGTTTTTCAGTCCAAGGGACACTTCTCCGCCGTTTTCAAGGCCGCCAAAGAGTATTTCATCGGTCAGCTTATCCTTGATCCGGGTCTGGATCAGGCGGTCAAGGGGTCTTGCGCCGAATTTGGGATCATATCCGTTTTCCGCAAGAAAGGATCTTACCCGCTGTGAATATTTAAGATAAATGTCTTTTGCCTTAAGCATTGTCCTGAGCTCTTTCATATTTTTATCGACAATCATTTCCATAATCTCATGGGACAGGGCGTTGAACTGAACAATGGCATCCAGCCGGTTTCTGAATTCAGGACTGAAGGTTTTTTCCACGGCTTTGATTCCTCTGGAAGAAATGTCATCAAGCTGGTCCCCAAAGCCGATTTTATTGGATGTCATTTCCCTTGCTCCGGCGTTGGATGTCATGATGATGATCACGTTTCTGAAATCGGCAGACCGGCCGTTGTTGTCTGTTAATGTGGCATAGTCCATGACCTGGAGCAGAATATTGAACAGGTCCTGATGGGCTTTTTCTATTTCATCCAGAAGGAGAACACAATGGGGGTTTTTTCTGATGCCGTCGGTGAGAATGCCGCCCTGATCAAACCCGATATATCCTGGAGGGGCACCTATCAGCCTTGAAATAGCGTGTTTTTCCATGTATTCACTCATGTCAAACCGCATGAATTCAACCCCCATATTATGGGCCAGCTGCTTGGCCACTTCGGTTTTGCCTACACCTGTGGGACCGGTAAACAAAAAGGACCCAATGGGACGCTCCGGTGCGGACAGGCCCGCCCTGGACCGTTTAATGGATGTGGAAAGGGAGGTAATGGCCCTGTCCTGTCCAAATATGACCTGCTGGAGTTTTTTATCAATGTTTTCAAGCACTGCCTTGTCCGATGCCGTGACATTGGCTGCAGGAATTTTGGCCATTTTGGCAATTGTTTTTTCTATATCCGTGGCCAGTACATTTTTACGGTTAGCCATTCCTGAAAGCCGGATCAGAGATCCTGTCTCGTCCATGACATCAATGGCCTTATCCGGAAGAAACCGGTCATTGATGTGTTTGGCGGCCAGTCTGGCGCATGCCTCAAGGGCTTCGTCGGTGTAGGTCAGACCATGGTGGGTTTCGTAGCAGGGTTTCAGGCCTTTGAGGATTTCAATGGTTTCTTCAACTGTGGGTTCTGTTACCTCAATTTTTTCAAACCGCCGGGAAAAGGCCCGGTCTTTTTCAAAATAATTTTTATACTCTTCATAGGTTGTGGATCCGATGCAGCGCAGCAGACCATTGGAAAGGGCGGGTTTCAGTATGTTTGATGCGTCCATGGAGCCGCTGCTGGTGGCACCGGCACCCACTACGGTATGGATCTCATCAATAACCAGGAGGGCGTTTTCTTTTTCTTCCAGTGCTGTGATCACATCCTTGAGACGCTGCTCAAAATCCCCCCTGTATTTGGTTCCTGCCAGCAGCGCCCCCATATCCAGAGAGTACATTTGTGAGGATTTTAAAAAATCCGGTACTTCTTTTTGATAGGCCTTCAGGGCAACCCCCTCGGCAATGGCTGTCTTACCCACCCCGGGATCGCCTACAAATACGGGGTTGTTTTTACGTCTTCGGCACAGGACCTGCATGGCCCGTTCCATTTCATTTTCTCTGCCGATTAAGGGATCAATCCGGCCGTTTTCCGCTTTTTTCATCAAATCAGTGGTAAACATGGCCAGGGGGTCATTCTTTCCCTTTTTTTTGTGAATCGGCTTTCCTGATCTTGAAGGGGGTTCTTTCCCGGGCTGTTTTCTTTGAGCAGGGTCCGGGGTTTTATCACCATGGGATATGTAATTCAGGACATTGATGCGTGTGATACCTTCAGATTCAAGAAAATATGCTGCATGGGAGTCTTTTTCCTGGAAAATAGATGCAAGGATATCTCCCAGATTGACTTCACTTTTTTCAGCTGAACGGGCATGGTTTATGGCTCTCTGTATCATTCTCTGGAAGCCTATGGTCTGCTGGAGAACGTATTCTTCTCCTTCTTCAATGGTACTCATTTTCTCGTTAAAGAAAGCATCCAGATTATTCTTTATTATCTCAGGGTTGCCTCCGCATTTTTCAATGGTTTCAGCGCCTGCGCCATGGTTGAGAATTGCATAGAGAACATGTTCAACACAAACATACTCATGCCTTCTTTTTTTTGCCTCCCGAACGGCAACGCCGAGAGTTGTGCTCAGTTCTTTGCTTATCATGGCTACTCCTTCTCCATTGTACATTTTAAGGGGAATCCGTGTTCCCTTGCAAGGTTATGTACGGTCTCTACTTTGGTTTCAGCAATTTCATAAATAAATATACCGCAAACACCTTTTCCCTGTCTATGTACATTAAGCATAATTTGGGATGCTTTTTCAAGTGATTTTCCAAAAACTTCCATAAGAATTTTTACAACAAACTCCATGGTGGTATAATCATCATTGTGAAGAATCACCTTGTACATGGAAGGTTCTCTTTCATCAGTGCTGGAATCTGATATTGATTTTTCTTCTATGTCAGGTAAAAAAGGATTCATGGGGGACTATGCTCCGCAACATTTTTTGTATTTTTTCCCGCTGCCGCAGTAACATGGATCATTTCTGCCAATTTTGGGATTGGCTCTGGTTATTGGTTTTTTAACGGCTGATCCATCGGAATGGGACATGACCAGGTTGTTGTTGTCTGTTTTTTTTATGGGGGTCACTTCTTCGGGCATGGAGATCTGAATTCTAAAGAGGATGTGCAGGGTCTCTTCCTTAATTCTGTCTATAAGGCCCTGAAACATTTCAAACCCCTCTTTTTTATAGATTATCAGAGGGTTCTGCTGGGCATATCCCCTTAGCCCGATGCCTTCCTTTAAATGATCCATGTTGAGCAGGTGATCTTTCCACAAGGTGTCAACGGTCTGAAGCATGACGTAACGTTCCAGCTGTCTGGTCTCTTCTACTCCTATAATGGAAAATTTTTCCCGGTAAAAGGCAGATGCCCGGTCATAGACGAGTTTAGCCAGTTTTTCCAGGGTAAATTCGTTTTCCGGTACTGAATTGAAATCCAGGGTAAAATTGAATTGTTTTTTAACCGCTTCTGCCATGGCACCAAGATCCCATTCACTGACAGGCACCTTGTCCTGTTCAAAGGATTCAACAATCTCTAAGGCCTTTTCCTCAATGATTTTTATAATGGTTTCATGGAGATTGTCGCTTAAAAGGGCTTCCCTTCTCTGTCTGTAAATCACCTCCCGCTGCTGGTTCATTACATCGTCATACTCAATGACCTGCTTTCTTATTTCAAAATTATGGCCTTCAACCTTGGACTGGGCATTTTCAATGGCCCTGCTGATCAGCCGGTGTTCTATGGGTTCGCCTTCATCAATTCCGATTCTGTCCATGATGGACGTTATCCGTTCTCCGCCGAATATTCTCAGAAGATCATCTTCAAGGGAAAGATAAAACCGTGACGACCCGGGATCTCCCTGCCTTCCTGAACGGCCCCTGAGCTGGTTGTCAATCCGCCGGGATTCGTGGCGGGAAGTGCCGAGAATGTGAAGGCCGCCCAGTTCTTTAACCCCTTTGCCAAGGACAATATCCGTTCCCCTGCCGGCCATGTTTGTGGAGATGGTGACAGCACCTTTCTGGCCTGCATTGGCAACAATTTCAGCTTCTGCCTTGTGGTGCTTGGCATTGAGTACATTGTGCCTGATCCCTCTTTTTTTCAGTTGGCGGCTGAAGTCCTCGGATACATCAATGGCAATGGTTCCCACAAGAACAGGCTGACCCTTTTTATGACACTGGATTATTTCCTTTATGGCTGCCTCGTATTTTTCCTTTTGTGTTTTGTAGATCACATCCGGCAGGTCATTTCTTATCATGGGCTGATTGGTGGGAATTACAAGCACATCCAGGTTGTATATTTTTTTGAATTCAGCGGCTTCGGTTTCTGCTGTACCGGTCATTCCGCCAAGTTTGTCATACATTCTGAAGAAATTCTGAAAGGTAATGGATGCAAGGGTCTGGTTTTCATTGGCGATTTTTACGTTTTCCTTTGCCTCAAGTGCCTGATGAAGTCCTTCGCTGTATCTTCTTCCTGTCATGAGCCGGCCGGTAAATTCATCAACAATGACCACTTCATTGTTTTTGACAATATAGTCCACATCATTTTTAAAAAGGGTGTGGGCTTTTAACGCCTGGTTCAGATGATGGAGGATTTCAATATTTTTGGGATCATAAAGGTTGTTCACATCAAGAAGTTCTTCGCCCTTTGTTATACCTGCTTCGGTAAGCATGACACTTTTTGCCTCTTCATCAATGGTGTAGTCGATATCTTTTTTAAAAGCGGGAATAATGGAGTTGATCTGTATATACAGACCTGTGGATTTTTCAGCAGGCCCTGATATGATCAGAGGCGTTCTGGCCTCATCTATCAAAATGCTGTCCACCTCATCCACAATGGCAAAATTCAATTCTTTCTGGGCAAGACTTTCCCTTTCAAACTTCATATTGTCCCTGAGATAGTCAAAGCAGAATTCGTTGTTGGTGCCGTAGGCAATATCTGCACTGTAGGCCTCACGTCTCTCCCGGTCAGTCATGTCATGGAGGATAACACCGACACGGAGTCCGAGAAAAGAGTAGATCTGCCCCATCCATTCCGCATCCCGCCTGGCCAGGTAATCATTGACTGTTACAATGTGAACACCTTTTCCGGAAAGGGCATTTAAAAAAGCAGGCAGGGTGGATGCAAGGGTTTTGCCTTCACCGGTTTTCATTTCAGCGTTCATTCCATAGTGAAGGGCAATTCCGCCGAGAAGCTGAACATCAAAATGGCGCATGCCAAGGACTCTGCGGGAGGCTTCCCGGACCAGAGCAAAGGCCCGGGTAAGTAAATCATTCAGGGTCTCCCCATTATTCAGTCGTTGTTTCAGGATATGTGTCATTTCAGCCAGCTGACTGTCTTCAAGCTTCTGCATCTCAGGTTCAAGCAGGTTTATTGCTTCAACCAGAGGCATAAGCTTTTTGATGGCCCGTTCATTGCTGGACCCGAATATTTTTGTAAGGAATGTAAACATTAATTCTATGCCTTTTTTTATAAGAAACACTCGTCAAACCATGAAAAAATTAAAAATCAGAATATCTCACCATCGATTATATTAACATATAAGCATTTTTTTCTAAATTAAAATATTTTTTTAATGGCGGCATATTTCTTTCAGGTTTGAAAGCGCTGGGGTAAAGCTGGATAAGGACATAAAAGGCAGGATCTGAGGATCAGGTATTTTATGAAAAAAAATTAATCAAGAATGTATTTCTGGGGATTTACTGAAATTCCGTTGATTTTGACTTCATAGTGGACATGGGGACCAGTGCTTCTGCCGGAGTTGCCCATCCGTCCGATAATGTCTCCCCGTTTCACCTTGTCTCCTCTTTTAACGAGGATTTTATCGAGATGGCCGTATTTGGTAAAAGTTCCATGGCCATGATCAATTATGACAAGCTTGCCTATAAACATTTTTTTATCTGCATAGGACACTTTTCCCGCTGCAGTAGCCGCAATTTTTGTTCCTTTTTTATTAGCAATGTCAAGGCCTGAATGAAATTCTTTTTTCCCGGTAAAAGGGGATTCTCTGTATCCAAAGCCTGATGTTATCCAACCTTTGACAGGCCGTATGGATGGTGTTGAGGCAAGGGTGTTGCGTTTTCTGTTCAGATGCTTCAGCAGTTCCTGATAATCGTACAATTTTGTTGTGGATGTTTTGTCTATCTGGTTGATTTTTTTGTGCATTTCCCGGATCAGACTGTTGTGCCGCTGATCAAGGGAAAATGAGGCATCAAGCTGTTCATAGGCCAGACCGCCTGTTCCAAAAAGGGCTGAAGGGTCACTGTTTTGTTTTATATCTGCGATGACCCTGACCTTGTTCTCAAATTCTGAAAGGCTTACCACCTTTTTCTTTATTGTATTGATTTCCCGGGCAAAGTCCTGAATCTGCATGCGCTGTGTCATGATTTCCCTGTCCTGCACTTGGATTTTTTCATTCAGGGTTCTGGTTTCTAAGGCTGTTTTTTTTAATTTCAAATAGTCAATGCCCGCATAGAACAGGCCTGAAGCCGAAGTGAGAAAAAACAATATCAAAATAAATAAAAAATTTTTTGATACAGCAATTTCATTGATTTTAGAATATGAACCCGTATAGAACCAGATTTTTATTTTTTTATTCATTCATTCATTCCTTCTTTAATGCTTTTTTTAAACAGGGCCGGGAATCATTCTAAGGCCTGTTTCTTCGTCCAGGCCGAACATGATATTCATATTCTGGACGGCCTGGCCTGCCGCTCCCTTCAGGAGATTGTCAATAACAGAGACCATGATCAGACGTCTGGATGTCATATCAAGCAGCAATCCAATATCACAGAAGTTTGTTCCCCTTACATGGGCAATATCAGGAAATCGGCCGGAAGGAAGAATTCTGACAAAGGTTTTTTTCCCATAGTAGTGCATCAGGGCCTGTCTTAGTTTTTCTTCGGTTGCATTCTCAACGGGAGTGGCATAAATGGTTGAAAGCATCCCCCTTGTTGCTGGAAGCAGATGGGGAACAAAGGTTATTTTTGTTTCTGCCCCTGCATGGATGCCAAGCACTTCCTCCATTTCCGGAATGTGACGGTGTGCGTTTATTTTATATGCCTTAAAGGCTTCATTGGTTTCACAGAAATGGGTTCCCAGTGAAACAGACCGGCCGGCTCCGCTTACCCCGGATTTTGAATCTATGATAATGGCGTCGGTTTTAACAAGATTTTCTTTTATCAGGGGAAGAAGGGGTAATAAAACACTGGTGGGGTAACATCCTGGATTGCCTATAATATCTGCATTCTGAATGTCATCTTTATAAATTTCACATAAGCCGTAAACTGATTTTTTTAAAAGATCTTTGGCACTGTGTGCCTGATAGGCGGCTTCATAGGCAGTCACATCAGAAAATCGAAAATCTGCGGACAGGTCGATTACCTTTATATTTTTTTCTATAAACAGCGGTGCATATTCCATGGATGTTTTGTGGGGAAGGGCAAGAAAGACACAGTCAATCCTTTTGCTTAACCGGGGGATGTTCAGTTTTTCACATTGAATGGTGACAAGGTTTCTCATGCCCGGAAAGATGTCTTCCATGGCCCTGCCACTGTATGACCGGGAAGTTGCCGCTGACAGTTCTGCATCTGGGTGTCCTGAGATTAATTTGGCAATTTCCGCTCCTGTATATCCTGTTGCACCGCAGATTCCAACTCGTATCATGTGTATATCCTGATTTTTAAAACATTGTTGTTTTTTTATATGAAAGTCGTGGTGCGCCGGCAGCCGATTCGGGGTTTTGTCCTCCGCTCATGTAAGCAGTCGCTTGCCTTCGGCCCTCGCAAATCATCCAGGATTTGCCTTGATGCGAGCGGCAGCTGTTTTGAGCATCCGTGCTCACAGCTGCCGCTCAAAACCGCTACGGACAAAACCCCGAACCGGCTGCCTCTAATTGGACTTGGCTTCGCGTCTACGACCCTATCTACGTTGTGAGCATGCTGCTCATGCCGGTTATATGAAAGCCATCAGCCATCAGTACTCAGCTAACAGCTAAAAGCTCTCATGTTTTGTTGTGTCTGTCAAGGCATGGACGTTATATGAAAGCCGTCAGCCATCAGTACTCAGCTAAAACTAAAAGCTAAAAGCTAACGCCTTTCATGCTTCGTTGTGTGCCAGGTCATGTGGGCTATATAAGTGCATATATTAAGATTAAATCTGCTTCTTGTAAATATTTTTTTTACTTAACAGAGTGATAAAATCTTTTCAAGGGCAGAATTGCTGTAATCAGGACTTGTGTTTGACTTTAAAAACGACCTGGCATATTCTGAGCCGGCAGGAACGAGAACGACGAGCGCATAAAATCAGTTAAAAAAAGGGTGATTCTCTATGAGAACAGAAATAATATCCACAGGGGAAGAACTTATTTCAGGTGCAATCAGTGATACAAACGCATCCTGGCTTGCATCAGAACTTTTGGAGGCGGGTCTCAGGGTCAGCCGGATTACCAGTACAGGGGATGACATTAAAGCCCTTTCAGGAACATTTTCGGAAGTTTCAAACAGAGCTGATCTTGTTCTGGTAACAGGGGGGCTTGGGCCGACCCAGGATGATCTTACCGCAGAGGCCGCAGCCGCGGCTGCAGAAGATCATTTTGAAATAAACCCCCGGGCACTGGTGTCCATTGAGACGTATTTTGAAAAAAAGGGATGGCACATGAACAAGATCAACACCAAACAGGCTGAACTTCCTGCTGAATCCCGTTGTATCATCAACCATGCGGGGACCGCTCCCGGCTTTTATATGAAAATCAACGAGGCGCTTTTCTTTTTCATGCCTGGTGTTCCCTTTGAGATGAAGGCCATGTTTCATACCTCTGTGCTGCCGGAAATTAAAAAAAGGGTGAATATAGAGGACCGGATTTTAAGACAGACCTTTACCCTTTTCGGGATGCCCGAGGCAGAGGTTGGGAAGCGGCTCAAGGGGTTTTCCAGAAAATTTCCAGGTATCCGGCTGGGGTTCAGAGCGGCCTTTCCCCTGATTTATGTTAAACTGGCCTGCAGGTGCAAAAAATCAGCAGTGGGCCGGGAAAAGGAAAAAATGGCCATGGCCGGCACATGGGTTGAATCTAAATTGGGGAGCAGGATTGTTTCCCTGCAGGGGCTTTCCATGGCCCAGGAGGTGGGACGTCTTCTTAGTTTAAAAAATGCAACCCTGGGTGTTGCGGAAAGCTGTACCGGCGGGCTTATTGCAGACATGCTCACGGATACAGCGGGCAGTTCCCAATATTTTCTTTTGTCTGCGGTGACCTATTCCAACCGGGCAAAAATCGATATTCTCGGTGTAAATCACAAGACAATTGAAGTATACGGTGCAGTTCATCAAGAAACGGCTCGGGAAATGGCTGAAGGGGCAAAACAAATTTCAGGGGCGGATTACGCAGTTTCCACATCAGGTATTGCAGGCCCCGGGGGCGGGAGTGCTGAAAAACCAGTGGGAACAGTCTGTATTGGGCTGGCAGGACCGGGGTTTTCCCGGGGAAAGCACTATTGTTTTTCTTTTACGGAAAGGGCGATGAATAAAAAAATTTTTGCCGTGACAGCTTTGGGGCTTTTGAGAAGGGCACTGGTTTAAATAAAATGCAGAAAAGTGTCTTTTTTAATTGCTATTTCCCTGATTAGATATTATTAGTAAAATTTGTGTTTTTTACTCGATTATCAGTCGTCGGTCTCGGTCCTGACAGGCAACCGTTGGGGGCGGTGTTATTCAAAAAACCTGATAGACGAGTTTTAAGGTGATATCCGGTTCAGGGGAACCTTGATCCGGCAGAAAAAAACAGGAAGGTAAGGTGAAATTGATAATTGCCGTAAAATTAAGGGAAGCTTTGTGAATGGAATTCAGCCGCAGTGAAAATAACAGAAAAACAGAAGGGAAAGACCTTGCTGAAGAGGTTCTTATTTCCATCCGCCAGATAATTCAGTCTGTAGATCTTCATTCAAGGGATCTGGTGAAAAAATTTGGTCTGACCATACCCCAGTTGGTAACCCTGCAGTCGGTGTCCAGGGAAAAATCACTTACTGTCGGTGAGATTGCCAAAAATATAAGCCTCAGCCAGGCGACTGTAACAGGAATTCTTGAAAGGCTGCACAAGCGTGGTCTAATCTATAGAAACAGGAGTGTCATTGACAGAAGAAGGGTTTTAATCGAACCGACAGAGGCATGTGAAGAGATCCTTGACAAGGCCCCTCCCCTGATGCAGGAAGTTTTTCAAAAAAGGTTCGCAGACCTTGAGAAATGGGAACAATTGATGATTCTAAGTTCCCTTGAACGGGTTGTCTCTCTTATGAATGCATCGCCGTCCGTTGCATCTGCGCCTTTTCTTGCAACAGGAGATCTTGGGGAACCTCCTAGTGTTTAGGAAGAATGAAACAGGAGAGTGCCGCCCCCAGTGGTTGCCTGTCAGGAACGAGAACGACGGAGGACTTTTTGCCCTGCCAGGCTAAAAATCGGCAACCTGCGGCCACTGGTCCTCAAACTATTTGATTTTTTTAACGCCTGGCAGGGAA